>JBGPVQ010000425.1:0-2720 GCA_041491785.1 Gemmatimonadota bacterium
CCCCACTGCCGCACGATCGGGCGCAGCCGCTCCATTCGGCTGCCGTTGGCGGCGGCGTCCAGCGCCGCCCCGAGCACCTCTTCTACGCTGTTTACCAGACCGGGGATCGCGGCGTCGGGGCATTGGGTCCAGCACTGGGCGCACCCGGTGCACTTGGCGGCGATGAAGTCGGGGACCTCGAGCCGGACTCCGCTCATGTCCCGCACTGCGCCGGTGGCTGCGGGGATCACGCTCATCGCGGCGAACGGATCGGCGATTCCATCCTGGCCCATCTGGCACAGGGCGCACACCTGTTCCCAGAATCGTCCCGGATTGCCGATGCCGGGCCGGGCATTCGGCACATCCAGCATGGCCGGCAGGTGGGGGACCGGGCCCGGCTCATCCACTGCCGCCTCGGTCCCTGGCACCACCTCACGGACCTGGTCGAAGCCGCGGCGGATCACCCGCATGTTGTCCTGGACCACCTGCCCGCCCTTGCTGCCGAACTTCTTCTGGAGCTGGGCGCGGACTCCTTCGAAGACCTTCGCCTCCGCGACCCCTTCCCGGCCAAGCAACGGCGCGGTGCGGAAGAAGGCGCCCAGGAACGCCGCTCCCTGCATCCGGTAGCGCAGCTCGGCATCCGACGCCTCCTCGCGGGCGATCGCGAATGCATCGAGCACGTAGAGCCGGAGCTTGCGCACCCGGATGGCGTGGCGCGCCGCCGCGGGAAGCGTCCGCCAGATTTCCTCGGGGGCGAGGTCGCTCTGGATCACGAAGACTCCGCCGTCGGCCAGCCCGGCCAGCGGGTCGCTGTGGCGGAAGACGTTCGGATCGGGGGACAGGACGACGTCCACATGGCGCAGCTCGCAATTGAGCCGCACCGGCTCGTGGGCGAGCACCGCGTAGAACGTGGTGGGCTGGCCCTTCTTCTCGGAGCCGTACTTGGGGTTGGCCTTGATGTGGAGCCCGAGCAGTTCGAAGGCCGTCATCGCGAGGTTCTTCCCCATCGTGATGGCGCCCCACCCGCCCACCGAGTGGATCCGCACCGCGGTCGAGCCCGGCGGGAGCAGATTCAGGTCGCCCGCCGAATGCAGCGCGAGATCGGGAAGCCGCGGGTAGCCGTCGAGCAGCTTTTCCTGCCAAATCTGGAGCTTGGGAACCCTGGTTCCCTCCCGGATGAAATCCACCCCGAGATAGAACTGGCGGCGGCGCGCCGCGCCGGGCTGCATGTTGAGGACCGCCGCGACGATCTCCCCGGGCTGGAGGTCGCGGCTCCCCAGCCCGAAGCAGCCGGAGTAGAAGTCGGGCACCTGCTCGACCCGCAGCGGGAGAATGCCCGCGTGCGACAACTCGGCCCCGGCGCGCCCGTTCTCGATGGCTTTCGACATGGCCGCGCGAAGCTCACGGAGGATCGGTGGATCGACCGCCAGCGGCTGGTCGGTGCGCTCCAGCACCAGGACACCCTTCTTTCCCGCCAGGAGCCGGGTGACCAGGTCCGCCGGGAAGGGGCGAAACATCGTGAGATCGAGCACGCCGACCTTGAGTCCGCTGGCGCGTAGATGGTCCGCCACCGCTTCGGCGTTGGCCACCACCGATCCCTGCCCCACGACGACCCATTCGGCGTCGTCGAGCCGGTAGCCGGCCGCCCGGGCGTAGCGGCGGCCGGTGAGCGCCGCGAATTCCTCGAACGCCCGATCGGTCAATTCCGCGACATGATCGAAGTAGAAGGGCCGTTGCGCGGCGATGCCCTGAGCGTAGCTATCCTGGTTCTGGACCACCCCGAGCATGGCTGGGTAGTCGAGGTCGAAGAGCTCGGGAATCCGCCGCCGCCGTTCCCCAAACACCAGGCGTTGCGCCGGGGTGGGTGAGTCGATCAGATCTGCCGGATCGCCCAGGTATTGCTTGATGAGCTCCGGCTCGGGCAGCCGGAGCGTCTCGATAACGTGGCTGGTGAGGAAGCCGTCCTGCGCGCAGATCCCGGGATTCAGCGACAGCTCGGCCACCCGGTGGGCAATGAGGGTGAGGTCGGCGACCGACTGCACGTCTTTCGCGAAGATCTGGAAAAAGCCGGTGTCGTCAACCGCGTGATAGTCGTCGTGCCCGGCGTGCACGTTGAGGGCGTGCTTGGTGATGGCGCGGGCCGCCACGTTGAGCACGTAGGTAAGCCGCTTCCCGACCGCGGCATACAACGACTCGTGCATGTAGGCGATGCCCTGCCCACTCGAGAAGTTGGTGGCCCGGAGCCCGGCCATGGACATTCCCGCCGTGACGGCGGCGGCGGCGTGCTCGCCTTCGGGCTCGAAGAAGAGGAGCCGGCGGCCGTTGACATTACGCTTCCCTTCGGCCACCGCCAGGGCCCAGCCCTCGCCCATCTGGGTCGAAGGGGTAATCGGATAGGCACCGGCGCCCTCGCTCGCCGCAGTTTCCATGGCCACGACCGCGCTGCTGCCATCCAGCGCTTGGAGTGTGCCCGGGTAAGGCACCCTGGCCGCGTCGGCCACCGCGGGGCGGGTCTGGTTCCGGAGTTTCATGCGGCCTCGCTGATGTCGGTGGCCGGCACCTCGGAGAATTGCGCGCCGGACAGCCAGACGATCGCGCCGGTCGGACAGCGGCCCACCGCCTTCTCGGCGGCCTCCGCGATGCGCTGGTAGTTCACTACCGCGACACCGCTCGCCACGCTGATCAGGCCCGGCGCCGCATCCTGTACGCACTTACCGCACGCGGTGCACGCCACCCGGCAC
>JBGPVQ010000426.1:0-2716 GCA_041491785.1 Gemmatimonadota bacterium
CACGCTCAAGGACAAACCGATTGACTATTTCGACGGCGAAAAGGTGTACATGGAGATTCTGGCGATGCTGGTGCTCGCCGCGGTGTATCTCCGGATCCGGCACCGGTGGGTCCGCCACGTGATGTCCGTCGCGGTGCGCACTGGGAGCAGCACGTCGCGGCCGTAGTTCCCGGAGGTCGGGCAGGCGCTGTCTTGCAGAGTCGAAGTGCTCCAGGGCGAACCGGACCAGCAGGCCCAGTTGTCCCGAGTGATTCGAGCGCTGGAGATGCTCCGTCTCGACCTGTTCAGGCTCAAGGCGGGGTAGGGCTCGGCCGAGGCGGTCCCCGCAGCTGGGGACGCGCCATCGCGCATCAATCCGGAAACCGGATCACGCCGAGCTTCGTAGGTCCAAGTAGATGCGCTGCAACGACGTACGTGTCCCTTGCGATTCTCTCGGTGCTGTGGCAATTTCTGCCAGCCGGCGCCGTAGCCAAGTGGTAAGGCAGAGGTCTGCAAAACCTCCATTCGTCGGTTCGATTCCGACCGGCGCCTCTGTTCCTTCACCCAGGGGGTGGGAAATGCTCACGCGTTCCCTAGCCCGCCCCGGCCTCGCGCTCCTCTTCGCGCTTCTGGCCCTGAGCCCGGCTGTATCCGCCCAACGGTTAGGCTCGATCAGTGGCACCGTGCGCGCCGCGGGCCAGGGCCCCTTCCTCGAGGGAGCCCGGGTGGTTCTGGTCGGCACGGCGCTCTTGGTCTCCACCAGCTCCAAGGGCGAATTCGCGTTCCACGGGCTCACCCCCGGCAGATACGTCATTCAGGCGAGCGCAATCGGCTACGCCACGCTGAGCTCGCCGGTTGACGTCAAGGCGCTTGAGACGTTGGAGGTGGAGTTCGAAACCGAGCCGTCGACCGTGCGCCTGCCCGATGTCGAGGTCGCGGTCAAGCCGAATCTTCCCGCCGATTTTGCGCGTCGAAGCGTATCGGGAGGTGGCCGCTATTACAGCCGGGCAGATATCGAAAAGCGGGCTGCGGCAACGGTCGGGGATTTGCTCCGGACCGTACCGGGAATGCGGGTGGACTGCCGCGGCCCGATCTGCCGGGTACAGCTGATGCGGGCCCCCAGAAATTGTCCGCCGGCGTTCTTCCTCGACGGAGTACCGGCGAACGCCGAGACGGTCATGCTGCAACCGCCCCGCGACCTGGAGGGGATCGAGGTGTACTCCGGCCCGGCCGAAACTCCCCCGGAGCTCGAACGCTTGGCGTCCTGCGGGGCGATCGCGCTGTGGACGAGAATGCCGCCGCCCTGGATCAGGAAGGACAAGAAGCCGAAGCAGGAAAAGAAGGACACCACCAAGCCGCCGCCACCGAAACTGGACACGGCCTCGGTGACCGGTCTGGGGTGAACGGCGGAGGGTCCGACCGGTTCACCCCTCCCCGCTCACCCCCGGGCCCAGCTCCCCTTCCCACCGCGCCATCACCGCGGACGCCAGGCAATTCCCCACCAGGTTCACCGAGGTCCGCGCCATATCCATGAAGGCGTCGACGCCGAGGATGACGGCTACCCCCTCGAGGGGGAGGCCGAAGGTCACCAGCGTACCGGAAAGGATCACCAACGCGGCGCGGGGTACCGCTGCCACGCCTTTGCTGGTGAGCATGAGGGTGAGCATCATCAGCAGCTGCTGCCCGAGCCCGAGTTGGATTCCCGCCGCCTGAGCCACGAAGATCGAAGCGACCGCGAGGTACAGGGTCGAGCCGTCCAGATTGAACGAGTAGCCGGTGGGAAGGACGAAGGAGACGATCCGGCGGGGCACCCCGAAGCGCTCCATGTTCTCCATCGCGAGGGGAAGCGCCGCCTCCGAGCTGGCCGTGGTAAAGGCGATGAGCCAGGGCTCCTTGACCCAGCGCCAGAACCGCCCGATCGGGATGCGGGCGATGAACGCCACCGGGAGCAGCGCCACCAGCAGGAACACCACCAGCGCGCCGTAGAGGGTGAGCACCAGCTTGCCCAGCGCCAGGATGACGCCCAGCCCGTTCTTACCGATCGTCGCGGCGACCGCACCGAAGATGCCGAGCGGCGCGAATTTCATCACGATATTGGTGAACTTGAACATCACCTCGGAGAGCCCCTCGCAGAATCCCAGCATGGCGTCCTTGGGGCGGCCCGCCTTGACCTGAGTAAGTGCCGCCGCGAACAGCACCGAGAAGAAGACCACCTGGAGAACTTCGTTCTTCGAGGCGGCGTCGAAGAAGCTCTGCGGCACGGTGTGCTCCAGCACGCCGGAGAGCGTGATCGGGGTGCCGGCAAACTGTTTGGCTTCGTCGCCCGACACGGCCAGCGAGATGCCGGCGCCGGGACGAATCAAATTTACCGCACCGAGTCCGACGAACAGCGCCACCGAGGTCACGATTTCGAAGTAGATGATGGACCGAAGGGCCAGCCGGCCCACCCGCTTGAGATCGTCGCCGTGGCCCGCAATCCCCACCACCAGGCTGCCGAAGATCAGCGGCACCACGATGCTCTTGATCATCCGGAGGAAGATGTTGGAGAGCGGCTTGAGCGACTCTCCGACACTCAGCGTAGTCCAGACGTCGTGGTCCAGCCATCCCACCACCGCGCCGGCCACGGTGGCCAGGATGATCCACTGGCTGAGGCTGATCTTCCGCAGGGCGGCGATCATACCAGGGCCTCCGCCTTGGCGGTGATGCCGGACAGCAGCTGGCGGTAGGACGCGGCGAA
>JBGPVQ010000427.1:0-2691 GCA_041491785.1 Gemmatimonadota bacterium
ATCGCCCCTCTGGGCCGCAACGACGCCCGCCGGATGATGCGGGAAATTCGGGGTGCCAAGCTGCTCGACGCGCTGCGCGGCGCTCCTCCGGTGGATTCCGCCGCCATCGAGGACGTATTGCTCCGGGTCTCGGCGCTCGCGGTGACCTTCCCCGAAATCGGCGAACTGGACATCAACCCCCTGATGGGCATGCCGTCCGGCCTTCTGGCGGTCGATGCCCGGGTACTGCTCGGCCCGAATCCGCGCTGATACTTCGCGCCGTCGCCGCACTGCACAGGGTACCCGGCGCCCCGCGACGGAAGGGGCCGGAAGGGGTTATTTTATTAGGAGGACACCCAGAGGAATCGACCGCATGAACCGCCCTCGCTCCGCCCTCGTTGCGGTCTCCGCGCTGCTCCTGACGGCGGGCTGCCTGAACACCGAGTCGACTGCCGGCACCATCACCCTGGACTTCGACTTCGACACCTCGGCGCAGGGAGAAGGGTGGGCCGCCGGGGCCTCCGATTTCCCGGTGGCGCGCGCCGCCGACGTCGGCGCCGTGGGGGATCGCCGCCTCCTCCCGGCGCCGATCTCGACGACCCGGCAAGGGCTCTACCAGGCCGGCACCAACGTGTCCGGTGACCTGTTCCTCTTCTTCAAGAAGCGGCTGATCGGGCTGGCCCCCGGGGCCAGCTACACCATTTCCATTTCCCTGGAGTTTGCCAGCAACCTGCAGTCCGGCTGCACCACCGGACCGGGCCCCCAGGTCTGGCTCAAGGCGGGAGTGAGCGCCCTGGAGCCCACCTCGGATCCGGATGCCGGGGGGACTTACCGAATGAGCATCGACAAGGGGAACCAATCCGGGCCGGGACTCTTCACGCAGCTCGGCGATATCCGGAACGGCCTGTCCGGGTGCCCCGCGGCCGGAAGCTACGCTCTCCGCGGCACGGCGGTTCAAGTGCAGCCGACCACGCTGGTTACCGATGCCCAGGGAGGCTTCTGGATTTTCATCGGGACCCAATCCACCGCACTCGCCCGCCATGAAGTGTACTTCAATCATCTGCGCATCAAATTCCAGTAACGTATTGACGAATTCAACTCCCGGAGGATGACCCCCGGCGGTGGGTCGCTGCCCTACAGGGGGGCACAATTCCTGATCATCCATGCAATGACCGTCGAAACCGCCCAGAACCTCGAGCTGGCGGTGGTGATCGATCGCACCGCCAAGACCATGACCATTGACAAGATTGGTGACCGGCGGCAAGGTGAAGGTGCCCGGGAACCTGGCCGATTCCTCCCTCGAACTTGACGTGTGCAACCCGAAGTGAAAAGGCTGATGACGCCCGCAACCAGCTGTCCACCCGATCGGAGTCCGCGCATGTACCTCGCTCGCCTTGGCGGGGCCATGGCCGCCCTACCGCTCCTCTTCGCGCCCGCCGCCCGCGCCCAAGTGAACTTCGAAGGCGTCGCGGTCTTCAAGACGACGATGGAGGGCAAGAGTTTCGAGACCACCTACTACTCCAAGGGGCGGCGATCGCGCCAGGACATTTCCTTCGGAGCCGTCCAAAGCACGTCGATCACCGACTACGCCGCGGGAAAGGGTTACACCCTGATCCCGGCGCAGAAGAAGTATCTGGTGATGGACTACAAGGAGCTGGCAGAGACCGCCAAGAAAATGGGCAAGGCGATGGGGGTCAAGCGCGAGCCGGTGGCTCCACCCAAGATTACCGCCACCGGCCACAAGGAAACCATCGCGGGCTACCCCTGCGAGCACTATCTGCTGCAGGCAAAGGCTGGGGATCCGATCGATTTCTGCGTGGCCAAGGGCTTGGGCACCTATCAGCTTGGGGGCGGGGGCGGCGGGCAGGGGGGCCGTGCTGCCGCGGCTGGATTCCTGAGCGAGCACCCGGAATTTCGGGAGCTGGCCACCCTGTTCAAGGACGGCTTTTTCCCGCTCAAGATGACCATTAGCAAAGGCGGGAAGACGGTGATGGTGCAGGAGGCGATCCGGGTCGAGCGAAAGAGCGTCCCCGACGTCTTGTTCGCAATTCCCGAGGGCTACAGCCAGCTCAAGATGCCATCGTTGCCCGGGCTCACCGGCAAGCGGCCGTGAGACGCCGGCTCGCCGCGAGCGCCATGAACCGGCTCTAAGCCGGGGCGAGGGGAGCATACGCGCGGCTTCCGGCTCCCGGGGCCGCGCCGTATCTTTGCGGCGCCCTTTCTTCGCCCACCGCATCGGAGTTCTCCATGCCGCGCCGCCCCACCGTAGCCGTCCTCGCCGCCTTGCTGGCACTTCCCGCAACCGGCGCGGCCCAGCGCACTCCCACCACCCCGACCGCCGACACCGGCGCGTTCAACCAGCTCAAGTTCCGTTACGTCGGGCCCGAAGGAAACCGGGTCTCCTCGGTGGCCGGCGTGCCGGGCGACCCCAAGGTGTACTACGCCGGCGCGGCGTCGGGCGGGATCTTCAAGAGCTCCGACGGCGGGATCCACTGGCAGCCCATCTTTGACGACCAGCCGGTGGCCTCAGTGGGGGCGCTGGCGGTGGCTCCTTCGGATCCGAATGTGGTGTGGGCCGGCACCGGTGAGCCGTTCATCCGCAGTCACATCTCGCTGGGCTGGGGAGTCTACAAGTCGACCGACGCCGGCAAGAGCTGGACTCGCATGGGACTGGACAACACCGGCCGCATTGGAAGGATCGTGATCGACCCC
>JBGPVQ010000428.1:0-2689 GCA_041491785.1 Gemmatimonadota bacterium
CAGCTCAAGTCCTACCGGGACCGGGAGCGGGCCATGAACGACGCCCTGGTGTCGGCCCAACAGCTGCGCACCGAAACCCAGACCCAGGTGGATCGGGAACGCGAGGTGCTCATTCGGGAAGCCCAGGCCCAGGCCGAGGGTTTGCTTCTCGATGCCCGGACCGAGGCCGAGCGGCTGCTGCAGCAGGCTCGGGCCGAAGAACAGCGGCTGGCTCACGGCAACGAACTCGCCCGCCGGCAGTTTCAGGCCTATCTGGCCAGCTTCCGCCAGCTGCTCGATCGCCAGCTCTCGGAACTCTCCGTGCTCACCGGAGACGCCTCCGGCAGCAATCCCGACGAGACGCTGACGCCGTACGCCTATCGCCGACCCGCATGAACCAACCCGCCCGCCGCTTCCCCTCCTGGCCCGAACAGGGTCCCGACGCGATGGAGCAGTCGCTCCTCGCGCGCTGGAAGGAGGAGAATCTCTTTGCCCGGGTGCAGGCAGCGCGGAGCGGCGGGCGCGCGTTCGTGTTCTTCGAGGGTCCACCGACCGCCAACGGTCGGCCCGGCATCCACCACGTGTTTTCCCGGACCATCAAGGACCTCTTCTGCCGGTTTCGCGTGATGCAAGGCCGCTCGGTGACCCGGATCGCCGGATGGGACACCCACGGACTCCCGGTGGAGATCGAGGTCGAAAAGAAGCTCGCCCTCTCGGGGAAAAAGGCCATCGAGGCGTATGGCGTAGCCGAGTTCAACCGGCTGTGCCGGGAGAGCGTGTTCACCTACCAGAAGGACTGGCAGGATCTTTCCGAGCGCACCGGCTACTGGCTCGATTACGAGCACCCCTATGTCACCTGCTCACCCGAATACATCGAGTCGGTCTGGTGGCTGCTCCAGCAGCTCCACACCAAGGGATTGCTGGTACGTGGCCATCGGGTGCTGCCGTACTGCCCCCGCTGCGGCACGGTGCTGTCGAGCCATGAGCTGGCGCAGGGCTATGAGCAGGTGCAGGACAAGTCGATTTATGTCACTTTTCCACTCGACGACGCGACCGGACGCGAGTTGGTGGTCTGGACCACCACCCCCTGGACCCTTCCATCCAATGTCGCCGTCGCGGTCCATCCCGACCTCGACTACGCCGCGTTCAAGGATCCGGGCCGGCCCGGGCGCAGCCTGATCGTCGCCGTGTTACGGGCGCCCCGACTGGCCGAGATCCTGGGAGTTCAGCAGTTGGAGCCGGCCGGCCCTCCGGTGCTCGGGAGCGCGCTCGCCGGGCTCCGCTACCGCCGCCCGCTCGATGTGGTACCGCTTCCCTCCGACCGGGTCCACTCCGTCGTGGTGACCGGGAGCTTCGTCACCGCCAACGACGGCTCCGGCATCGTTCACATGGCGCCGGCGTTCGGCGCCGACGACTACGAAGCGGGCCAGCGATACGGCCTGGCGCTGCTCCGGCCCGTGGCGCCCGACGGCACCTTCAGCGGCACCACCTGGCCCGAGCTCGAGGGCAGGTTGGTGACCGCGGACGAGACCAACGAGCTGATCATCAAGCGGCTGAAGGCCGAGGGCCGCCATCTCCGAACCGAGCAGCACATCCACGACTATCCGCATTGCTGGCGCTGCAAGAGCAAGCTGATTTACTACGCCCGGGATTCCTGGTTCGTCCGCACCTCGGCCGTGAAGGAGCGGTTGCTGGCGCTCAACGCCGAGGTCGCGTGGCATCCCGCCGACGTCGGCACCGGACGGTTCGGCGACTGGCTGAGCAACAACGTGGATTGGGCCCTCTCCCGCGACCGCTACTGGGGCACGCCGCTTCCGATTTGGGTCTCCGACCAGGACCCCACCGTCGTCGACGTGATCGGTAGTTACGCGGAGCTCGCGGCCAAGCTGGGGAAGCCGCTGCCGGCCGAGTTCGATCCCCACAAGCCCGCATTGGACGCGCTGACCTGGCCGGCGCCGGGGGGCGGGACCATGCGCCGGGCCACTGAGGTAATCGACACCTGGTTCGACTCCGGGGCGATGCCCTACGCCCAGTGGCACTACCCCTTCGAGCACCGGGATGAGTTCGAGCGTCACTTCCCGGCGGATTTCATCTGTGAGGGAGTCGACCAGACCCGCGGGTGGTTCTACTCGCTGCTCGCCATCGCCGCCACGGTGTTCGACCGTGCCCCGTACCGGAATGTGGTGGTCAACGAGCTGCTGCTGGATGCCGCCGGCCAGAAAATGTCCAAGACCCGCGGCAACGTGGTGGACCCCTGGGACCTGGTTCGGGAGTTTGGTGCCGACAGCGTGCGGCTCTACTTCCTGGGCTCGAGCGAGGTGGGCAAGACCAAGCGATTCGATCGCGCGGCCATCCCGGAGTTTGCCGGGTCGTTCCTGACCACGCTGCGGAGCGCCTACCGGTTCTTCGAGTGGTACGCGGTGGGGGAAATCGTCCCGCGCGATCCCGCCGGCGAACCGCCGCTGGACCGCTGGCTCCAGAGCCGGCTTGCCGGCACGATAGAGGCCGTGACGACGGCGTGGGAGGCGTATGACGCCACCGCGGGCGTCCGCGCGGTCATGGACTTCGTGGTGGATGATCTGTCCAACTGGTGGATCCGGCAGAGCCGGAGCCGCTTCTGGGCCCCCGACCGCGACGCCGAACCGGGTGCGGTGAGCACCCTCTATGAAGCGCTGGTGACGGTGAGCCGGCTGCTGGCACCCGCGGCGCC
>JBGPVQ010000429.1:0-2687 GCA_041491785.1 Gemmatimonadota bacterium
GCCGGAGGAAGCGACGCTGGTCCGGGTCACCGAGTCGGTCGTTGCCGAGATTGCAGCGGAGGGGCGCGTGGTGATGGTGGGCCGGGCGGCGCCGGCGGTCCTCCGCGGGGAGCATGACGCGCTCCACGTCAAACTGGTGGCGTCGACGGCGTTCCGGCTGCGGGCCGCGATCGAACGGCTGGGCGTGGATCCGAAGAAGGCCGAGCGGGTGATGGAGGAAACCGACCGGGACCGCGCCCGATATCTGCGCCAGCACTACGGGCGGGACTGGAACGACCCAACCAACTACCACATGATCCTGAATACGGAGGCGCTGGGGCTCGACGGGGCGGCGGCGGTCATCGGGGGTCGGGCCAGGGCAATGTGGCCCGCCGCCACCACGGCGGGGCCTTCTACTCCCTGACCTTCCGGGCTTTGGTCCACCCAACTTCCTCGCTGCGGCTGATGCGTTTCTGCGCGGCGAGTGCCTCCAGCACCAGCTCGCACGCCGCCACCTCGACGCCTTCATCGCCGGCTGGCGCGAGGCCCAGCTGGTGCACCAACCCGAGCAGCCCCGGCACCAGCGCGAACGCCTTGACCGCCACGGCCGCGCGCTCATCTCCGCCGATCTTGAGGGCGGACCCCTGGTCGAACCAGGCCACCATCAGGTCGAGTCGCTCGTCCTCTTCGTCCCCGATGCGGTCGAGGAAGGTCCGGAGCGCCGAGCGCCGGACCAGCTCCTTGGCGATCGTCTCGGCGCCTTGCAGCTCGCCCTCGTACTCCAGCTCCAGCTTCCCGGTGATCGAGGGGAGCGCCGCGTAGACATCGGAGATTCGCGGCACCGCGTCGCGCTCTCCGTATCCGATGGCCCGCCGCTCGGCGCTCGACACCACGTTCTCGAGGGTACTGATGGGCAGCCGTTGGCTAACCCCGGATCGGCGGTCCACCCGTTTGTCGGCCCGGGCTTCGAACGCCACCCGCTCGACCACCTCGCGAACCAGGTCGGGAATCCGGACCCGGGGCGCCGATCCGTCGCGGGCGGTCCACGACTCCTGGTCGGTAATCGCCATGCCGAGCTCGACCGAGCGGGGATAGTGGGTCAGGATTTCGGAGCCGATGCGATCCTTGAGGGGCGTGATGATCTTCCCGCGCGCGGTGTAGTCCTCGGGATTCGCGGTGAAGCACAGCAGCACGTCGAGGGCCAGCCGCACCGGATAGCCCTTCAGCTGCACGTCACCCTCCTGCATGATGTTGAAGAGACCGACCTGGATCTTTCCCGCGAGGTCGGGCAGCTCGTTGATGGCGAAGATCCCCCGGTTGGCGCGGGGCAAGAGCCCGAAGTGCATGGTGAGCTCGTCGGAGAGTACATGCCCGCCGCGCGCGGCCCGGATCGGGTCGACGTCGCCGATCAAGTCGGCGATCGTCACGTCGGGGGTCGCCAGCTTCTCGACGTACCGGTCTTCCCGCTGGACCCAGTCGATCGGGGTCTCGTCGCCCAGTTCGGCCAGGCGTTCCCGGGCGTACTTGCTGATCGGGGCGAAGGGGTCGTCGTTGACCTCACTTCCCGCCACGATGGGAAGCCACTCGTCGAGGAATCGGCAGATGCCGCGGAGGATCCGACTCTTCGCCTGACCGCGGAGACCGAGCAGGATGAGGTGGTGCCGGGAGAGCAGCGCGTTCACCAGCTGGGGGAGAATCGTGTCCTCGTAGCCGTGAATCCCCGGAAACAGCTCCGCCTTCGCGGCGAGTAGATCGAGCAGATTCGAGCGCACTTCATCCCGCACCGATCGCCGCAGCAGCGGCGCCCGGCCATGAGGGCACGCACGGAGGGCGCCGAGGGTTCGGGCTCGGGGCTTGGGAGAGCTAGTATAAGTCATTGCACAATCGTTGGTTATGAGGTATGTCCGTTTTCCGGGACCCGGAACTGTCGGTTGGGAGCCCGGGGTGGCCCGGCGGGTGTTGCAGGAGTGCCGAGAGACGGTGTAAGTCTATGCCACGCTTGACAAACCGAAGTCGAGGCCTATCTTTCGCGGCTGTATCAATTGGCGTCACCCGAGGCGCCCCCCCCGTCCCGCGATCCGATAGTGTACCCGTCAACGTAAGGAGCACCAATGTCGAAGTTCCTCGTGGTTGCCGCCGTCCTGACTTTGGCGGCCTGCGGTGAGAAGAAGGCCGCGACCCCCGCAGCGGACAGCGCCGCCATGGCAGCGCCGGCTCCGGCCGCGACCACCGACACCACCAAGAAGGCCGACACCACCAAGATGGCTGGAGACACCGCCAAGAAGATGTAGGTCGGGTCTCGCAGCATCGGACGGGCCGCGGATGACTGTCCGTGGCCCGTTTGCGCTTTTCAGGGACCGACGCCGGCCAGCGCGGGATCCACCGGAAGATTAATGAGCCGGCCTTCACGACCGCCGGCGTGCAACGTGATGGCGGGATCGAGCTCCCGTCGGACCGTCCCCAGCGCAAAGAGGTGACCATCCGCAGCGATCGCCGTTCGAATCACGCCGACCTCCTTCTCACCGATTGTGAGGGTCCGCTCCTGGAGCGGTGCCTCCCCCTCGAACAGCAGCCCGCGCAGCGTCTTGTTGACGTGACCCCGGAAGTGGATTCGCGCCACCGTCTCCTGCCCGGTATAGCACCCCTTGGTGTAGGAGACTCCGCCGAGCTCGTCGTAGCGGACCTCCTGCGGCAACGTCCTCTCATCA
>JBGPVQ010000430.1:0-2674 GCA_041491785.1 Gemmatimonadota bacterium
CCGGCGATTCGATGAGGCGCTGGTTGCCAACGACAGCAGCATCGCGAATTGGGATAGTCTCGTCGTCTTCGGGCACCGCAGCGCGGATACGACCTGGATTGCGGAAGGCCTCCGCACCATCGGCGATCTGCTGATGTCCAAAGCATTCGCCTACCTCGGTCAGGGGCGCGTCGCACCGGCCGTCGCGGCTGCGCGGGCCGGTCGCGACTCGTTGGCGCAGCTCGTGCGCATCCAGGGTTCCTTCCCCAATCAGCACGCGCTGGCCACGACGCTTGAATCGCTCGGCATCATTCTGGACCTGGCCGGCGAGCGCGCGGCTGCGGATACCGCGTACCGGCGCGAGTTCCTGATCGATTCGACCATCGCCGAATTGCCCACCACCGGCGCGGACGAAATGTGGATTTACTACGGCACGCTGGGGCGGCTCTCTGCCAAGAGCGATCGCCGGGCGAGAGCCGACACCGTCGGAAAGGATTCCACCGCGAAGGTGGCGATTCTCCGGAGCGAGGCCACCGCCGAGCGCCAGTATCGGGAGATGCAAGTCGCGCTCGCCCGGCGACTGATGCGCGGCGCGTACCGGCAGGCGCGGTCCCGCGCCGACTCCCTACGAATCCGGGGCGATGACCAGAAGAAGCTCGCCCAGGCACTCGGCAACCTGTCCTGGTCCGAGCTCCAGACCGGCCGCCCCGAGCAGGCGGTGAGTGACGCGAAGGAAGCCATTGCCCTCGCGCCAGGGGAGAGCTACATCCTGGTGAATCTCTTCAACGCGCTGGTGCTGAGCGGACTGCGGGAGGAGGCCGCGGCATTCTTCCGGAGCCACGCCGACCAGACGGTGGAAACCATCCCGATCCCGTTCCCCTGCGCCGTGGAGCGGGATATCGCCGACCTCCTGCTCCGGGCGACCCCACTGCCAGGCCATGTGTCGTTCGTCGCCGGCCTCGCGGCTCCCTATCGCGCCAAGTGTCCGAAGCCGACCTCCTGACCGACCCGCAATCCCTCATCCGCCTGCGCGACGCCATCCCGCCGGGCGTCCGCTTCGGCACCTCGTCCTGGACCTACCCCGGGTGGAAGGGCCTGGTCTACTCGCGCGAGTACCCCGCGACCGGCGCCGGCGCGGAAATGCTCTCCGAATACGCTCGCTTTCCTCTCTTCGGCACCGTGGGGATCGACTCGAGCTTCTACGCCCCGC
The DNA here is from genome assembly GCA_041491785.1 of Gemmatimonadota bacterium. GTDB lineage: Bacteria > Gemmatimonadota > Gemmatimonadetes > Gemmatimonadales > GWC2-71-9 > JABFSM01. The sequence goes on from JBGPVQ010000430.1 coordinate 1,190, forward strand.
CTTCGGCCGCGACGCTCCGAGCCTACGGCGACGCCCTGCCTGCGGGCTTTCCCTGCGTGAGCAAGGTCTGGGACCGGCTTACCGTCCATACCTTTGCCAAGGCGCGTGACAAGACCAAGGCGGGGCAGGCCAACCCCGACTTCCTCAACTCCGCGCTCTTTCTCAGAGAGGTGTGGGAGCCCTACCGTGCGCAGTTCGCCGACCACACCGGGCCGTTCGTGTTCGAATTCCAGACCATTGCGAAGAAGGACAAAGTGACGCCCCAGGGCTTTGCCGACCGGCTCGACACTTTTTTCGCCACCCTCCGGCAGGAGGGGCGCTATGCGGTCGAGGTACGGAACGCCGAGTTTCTGACGCCGGCCTACTTCGCTGTACTGCGGGAGCACGACGTCGCGCACGTGTTCAGCTCCTGGACCCGGATGCCCTCGATCGGCATGCAGCTCGATCTTCCCGGATCGATTCCCGCGAGCTTCCTCGTGGCGCGCGCCCTCCTCCGCCCCGGACGCTACTATGCCGACGCGGTGGACGCGTTTCAGCCCTACGATCGGATCCGGGATCCGAATCCGGAGCTCCGCACCGATCTAGTCCGCCTGGTCGATGCGGCGGAGAAGCTGCGGATCCCGGCCTATGTGTTGGTGAATAATCGTGCGGAGGGAAGTGCGCCGCTGACCATCGCGGCAGTTGTGAAGCGTCTTGCCGACCGGCGGTAGCCGGTCAGACAGTCGCTCTCCGATGCGCGGCCCGCCGAAACCGCCGCCTTGCCGTCTTCCTTCCCCGCGCCGCCGCGGCGTGCGCCGCCTGGGCCAGCCGGGTCAGTAGCGCCAATTCGCTGGCATAGGAGACTTCCACCCAGCCATGGGTGAGGGCGAGACGCTCCGAGAGAAATGGGCGCGCGCCCCCGGCAGCCAGGGTCTCGGTGCGGGTGGGCTCGGGCAGGCGGAGGACCAGCGCGTTGACGCCGAGCACGGCGAACATCCGCTCGCCGTGAAAGAACGCCTCGGTGCCGAAGAGTTTCTTGATCCGGACCGGCGCCAGCGCCGAAAGAATGTCGCGCACCAGGGTCGGGCGGCTGATCGGATTCATCGGGCAATGGTACCGCCCGGACGGCCGTCCCGCTAGATCGCCAGCGCCGCCGCCAGCTCGGCGTCGAGCCCGGCCACCGCGCAAATCCGCGCGATGGTCTCCCCGATCTTGTTGTTCGGCGTCGATGCTCCGGCGGTGATTCCCACCGTCCGGACCCCGTCCAGCCAGCCCGAAGCAGTCGCCTCCCCGCCCGTGCCGATCGGCCGGTGGCGGATGCCACCGGTCTCCAAGTCAACGCCTTCGGAGTCCTCGATATGAAAGGTCCGAACCCCGCGGCTCGAGCAGAGTTTGGCGAGATGCGTCGTATTGCTCGAGTTGTACCCGCCGACCACCACCATCAGGTCGGGCGGCTCGGCCAGGAGCTGGAGCACTGCATCCTGCCGCTCCTGGGTGGCGGAACAG
>JBGPVQ010000431.1:0-2671 GCA_041491785.1 Gemmatimonadota bacterium
GTCTCGGAAGCCGACCTCGCCGGAATGCGGAGCGCGGTCGCGCAGGCGCGACGCGCGGCGTCACTCGGCGAGGTGCCTGTCGGCGCGGCGATGATTCGCGACGGGGTGATCCTCGCCGAGGCGCACAACGAAACCGTGGCGCGGCGTGACCCGACGGCGCACGCGGAGCTCCTGGTGGTGCAGCGGGCGCTGGCCTCGGCGGAAACCGATCGCCTGACCGACGCCACGCTTTACGTAACGCTGGAACCGTGCGCGCAGTGCGCCGGCGCCATCGTGCTCGCCAAAGTGGGGCGGGTGGTATTCGGCGCCGAGGATCCCAAGTCCGGCATGGCCGGCTCGGTGTCCGACCTGCTCCGCCATCCTGCGCTCAATCATCGAGCCGAGGTGAGAGGTGGCGTCCTGGCCGACGACTGCGCGGCCCTCCTCCGGGAGTTTTTCTCCCGGCAGCGACGCCCCGAAGCCTGACCCGGTCCCGGGTCAGCGACCCTCTTTCCCTTCGTCCTCCCGTTCTCCGCCGCGGGCATCGGCGTCGCCCGCCCGCGTCCCGGCGGCCGCCGTACCGGCACTTCCATAGGCCGACGCGGCCCCGTGGCGATAGACCAGCGCGCCACCGCTGTGCCCCACCTGGTATCCGGCTGCGGTGAGGCCGAGCGCCGCCGCGGTCGCGACGCCGCGCAGGGCGGATCCCGTCCGCCCCGGCAGGAAGCCCGCCCCGACGAGCAGCAGCATCCCTCCCGACAGAAAGAGGAATCGCTCCGCCGCCTGGGAGTGGGAGTCCACCGCCTGTTCGGGCACGACCGACTCGACCCGCTCCTCCTCCTGCTCACCGGTTTCCACCGCCGCCCAGCTGGAGAGCGCCAGTCCGGCGGCGCAAAGCGTGGGCAAGGTCCAGGCGGTTCTTGGCGCCACTCCACGCCGGATGGCAACGAGGGCCATGGCCGCGACCAGAGGCAGGAGGAGGACAAGCACCAGGGGGAAGTGCACGATGGCTGGATGCAGGGGGTCGGGCAGCACGGGGCCTCGCAAGTGGACGGGTTGGGTTCGCCGGTCCAGGTTGGCGCAGGGCCGCTCCCGGCACAATCGGACACCTGACGGATCACCCCCCGCGCATGCAGATTGAGCACCTGGTCCGACGGATGACGGAGATCGAATGACCCCGCCCAATGCCGACTCCCGGCTTCGGCTTCCCCTCGCCGCGCTCCTTCTCCTTATTGCGCTGGGAGGATTGCTCGACCTTGTCTTTGACGCCCCGGTGCACTGGCTCTCGATTCATGTGGCGTATGAGGTGCTTCTCATCGGAGGAGGGCTCGCGACGGCGGCTTGGCTCTGGATCGGTTGGCGTCGGGCGGAGGGCGTGAACGAGGAGCTCACCCGCCTCGTGGCGGAGCGGCAACAGGAGCGGGACGCCTGGCGGCGGAGTGCGGAGAACGCCCTCTCGGGGCTGGCCGAGCAAGTCAACGCCCAGCTCGATCGCTGGGGGCTCACGCCTTCCGAGCGGGACGTAGCGGTCGAGCTGCTCAAGGGAAGGAGTCACAAGGAAATCGCGGCGCGGAGCGGACGCAGCGAACGCACCGTCCGGCAACACGCGGTCTCGGCCTATGCCAAGGCCGGGGTGGGGGGGCGCGCGGAGCTCGCGGCCTTCTTCCTTGCGGACCTGCCGTTGTAGCCGATGAGCCCGGCTCCACTTGTCCAACCCCCGTGCCGATATCATCTTACCGCGCGCTGGACAGGTGTCCGAGTGGCTGAAGGAGCCGGTCTCGAAAACCGGTATACCTGCAAGGGTATCGTGGGTTCGAATCCCACCCTGTCCGTATGATCCTCTTCCTGATTCAATCCCTCGCGCCCGGCGACTGCCTCCTGACCGGGTTGTGCGGGGCGCCGGCGCCGGCCGCCGGGCTCCCCTCCGGCATCATGTTCGTGGCCCTTGGGCTGGTGCTGGCGGGCGCGGCCGGGCTTCGGTACCAGCGCCGCCGGTCAACCGGAGCCACCCTCCAGGGATGATTGGGCTTTACTGCCCCTTGCCCAGATTCTTCCTCAGCGCCGCGAGATCGAGCAGGGGCGCCCCGCCTTCCGTCGGGACCAGAACGATCAGATTGTTGGAATTCTTCATGTCATGCAGGACCTCGAGGTACTGTTTCATCAAAGCCTCGGCGGTCAGCGTCTGGTTGAGGAAGCGCTGCTGGTCCGACTGCAGCCGTGCCACCTCGACCTTGTGCTTCTCGGTCTCGATCTGCTGATCCGCAGCGATCTTGTTGTTGATGGCGGCCACCACCTGCTCCGGCGGCTCCAGGTTGCGGAGGTAGAAAGCGGTGATCTTGGCGATCCGGAACGGCTCCCCGCCCACCCGAGGCCGGGTCAGGAGGGCGCTGTCCACCTGAAACTCCATCGCGTTGGCAATCTGATTGCGCTTGGAGATCTCGTTGATGGAGAACTGGACCATTCCATCGCGCACCCCTTTCCGGATCGCGTTGAGCACCACGTTCTTGATCTGCTCCTCGGTGCCGATCTCGGTGTAAATCTTGGGCGCCTGCATCGGGTCGATTTGCCAGCGCACCGCGGCGTCCACCTTCATGCTCATCTGTTCGTTGGAGAGCGCGTCCATCGTCTCAGACGCCTCGCGCTGGGTCGGCCACTGCTCCTCCCGGGTGGAGTAGCGCTCGATCGAGGACCA
>JBGPVQ010000432.1:0-2661 GCA_041491785.1 Gemmatimonadota bacterium
AAACCAGGGACAGCTCCTGAGCACCGTCGCCGAAGACCGGCACCAGGCCCAGTTTCGCAGCCTGGTAAACCCGCAGCATCTCGGTGTCGCCGGGGCCGTTGACGGCCGGCGGGCGGACGATGCTCCAAGGCAGCTGCCCTGCCTGGGGCGCTGCCTCACCGGCCAACTTGCTCCTGCCGTAGGCGGTGACGGGTCGGGGAGGCTCGGCACCCCGCAGCGGGGAACCGCGGGCCGCCGGGCCGGCCGCCGCGAGCGAGCTGACCAGCACGATGCGGGCGCGCGACATCTCCGCCGCGGCGGCGACCAGTCGCGCGGTCCCGTCGCGATTCACCGCGAGGAATTCGGCCTCATCTTTCGCGGCGACGAGGCCGGCGGCGTGGTAAATGACCTCCTGGTCCCGGGCGGCGGCCCGGAGGGCGGCGGCGTCGCTCAGATCGCCGGCGACGAGCCGGACCCCTCGACCGGCGAGGTCCGCCCCCTTCGCGGCGGTGCGGACCAGGGCGGTCACCGCGTCGCCGCGACGGAGCAGCGCATCGATGAGGTGGCGCCCCACGAACCCGGTGCCGCCGGTGACCAGCGCGTTCATAGGGGGCGGTCGAGCAGCCGGTAGGTCTTGTAGACGGTGAAGCCCATCTTGAGCAGGCCGGCGTTCATCGCCGGGTTGTCCTCGAGTATCCACCCGGCCTCGCCCCACCCGATGCCGCGCTCGCCGCCCTTGGTCCAGATCCAGTGATAGAGCACGGCGTCGATCCCCTTGCCGCGATACTCCGGAAGGACGCCGAGCAGGGTGATGCGGCAGCGATGGATCCGATGGGTCTTGAGCCTCCAGAGGATCTGGAGAATCACGGGGAACATCCGCCCGGAGCGATTGGTGCTCAGGATGGTGTTGAGATCGGGGAGCGCGAGGGCGAAGGCGATGACCTTGCCGTCCTTCTCGACGAACGGGACCAGCTCGGGGATGACCACCGGCCTGAATTGCGCCGCCAGGTGGTCAATCTCGTGATCGGTCATCGGGATGAAGCCCCAGTTTTTCTCCCAAGCCTTGTTGTAGAGCTCCTTGACCCGGTCCACTTCGGCTTTGAAGTCGGCCATCTTGAGTGGACGGATCGTGATGCCCAGCCGCTCCGTGATGAGCGTCGTGGCGCGCGCCAGCCGTTCCGGGACCGGGAGGAGCCTGCCGCCGGGCAGGCCCTGCTGGTACACCAGCAGGTTCTTGGCGGTGGTGAAGCCGGCGCGCTCCAGCAGGGTCAGGTAGTAGGGCGGGTTATGGGGCATCAGCAGGACCGGCGGTGTGTCGAACCCATCCACCAGCAGTCCTGATTCGTCGTTGGTTGAAAACGAGGTGGGGCCCCGCATGGTGTCGAAGCCGCGGGGCTTGAGCCACCCGGCGGCGGCACCGAGGAGTGCGTCGGCCACGGCCTGGTCGTTCACCGTCTCCCAGAAACCGAAGAACCCCACCTGGTCTCCGTGAAATTCGTTGTGCAGCCGGTTGGCGATGGCCGCGATGCGGCCCACGACCTCGCCGTTCGCCTCGGCGAGGAAGTATTCGGCCTCCGCGTGCTCGAAGAAGGGATTCTTCCTGCGGGAGAGCAGCAGCTTCACGTCCCGACGCAATGGCGGGACCCAGATCGGGTCCCGCGCGTGCAGCCGGTAGGGCAGGTCGATGAAGCGGCGGAGGTCCGAGTCGGCACGAACCGGCCGGACCGTCACCGGTCCGGTCAGATGACCCCCAACTCCTTGCCGATCTTGCCAATCGCTTCGACGCAGTAGTCGATCTGATCGGCGGTGTGGGTGGCCATGACGCTGGTACGCAGCCGGCACTGGGACGGCGGAACCGCCGGCGGAACGACCGGATTGGTGAAGATCCCCGCGTCGAACACCTTGCGCCACATCACCAGGGTCTGGTCGAGGCCCCCGATGAGAATCGGGACGATGGGGGTCTCCGAGGGGCCGGTGTCGAAGCCGATGGCGTGGAAACCGCTCTGTAACCGCCGGGTGTTGGCCCACAGCTGCTCGCGACGCTCGGTGTCGACTTGCAGCACGGCCAGCGCCGCGAGGACGCCGGCGGTATTGGACGGCGGGAGCGAGGCGGTGAAGATGAGCGGCCGGCTGTGGTGGCGAAGGTAGTTGATCACGCTCCGGGACCCCGTGACGAAGCCGCCGATCGAGGCGAGCGACTTGGAGAAGGTACCGGCGATGATGTCCACGTCGTCGGAGAGTCCGAAGTGGGCGGCAGTGCCGTCCCCCTTGGGGCCGAGGACCCCGATGGAGTGCGCATCGTCGATTGCGAGCGCCGCCCCATGCCGCTTACAGGCCTTGAGCAGACCCGGGATGTCGGCGATGTCTCCCTCCATCGAGTAGATCCCGTCGACGATGACCATCTTCCCGACGCCGGGGTGCTGCTCGAGCTTCCGTTCCAAGCCCGCCAGGTCGCCATGATTGAACCGGACGGTTTCGCCATCCGACATTTTGGCGCCGTCCACGATCGAGGCGTGGTCGAGCTTGTCGAGGAACACCACGTCGCGGCGGCCCACCAGTCCGGAGATGAGTCCGAGGTTGGCGTTGTATCCGGTGGAGAAGACGATGCAGTCTTCCTTGCCGAGGAAGTCCGCCAGCGCCGCTTCGAGCTGCAGATGGAGGTCGAGGGTGCCGTTGAGGAAG
>JBGPVQ010000433.1:0-2646 GCA_041491785.1 Gemmatimonadota bacterium
CATCCCGGACGGAGCCACGCGGGTGGACGCCACCGGAAAATGGGTCACGCCGGGGTTGATCCATGCCAACGCCGGCGCCGGTCTCGGCGTGGCGGGCCTCAACGGGCAACAGGAGGGCGGTGTCCAGGGTGAGGTCAACCCGTCATTCAATCCGACGGAGGGGGTCGACCCCGCGGCCTTCACGATTCCCATCGCACGAACCGGCGGCATCACCGGCGCACTCCTGGTGCCGAGCGGGCCGTTCCTTCCGGGACAGGTGCCGGCGGTGAATTACGCGGGGGAGCGAGTCGATCAGATGATGGTCCGGAAGACTGCCGCCCTTGTGCTCGATCTGTCGGACAACAGCAAGCCGGCCGGAGGCGGTAGCCGGGCCGGAACCATGGCGCGGGTCCGCCGATTGTTCGACGACGCGCTGGAATTCGCACGGCGGCGGGCCGATTTTCAGCGCTCCGCGATCCAGCCGCTCTCGGCGCCCGCGAAGGAGCTCGAGGCCCTGCTCCCAATGCTGCACGGAGAACAACCGCTGGCCGTGGTGGCAAACCGGCGGATCGACATGGAAAACGCGCTCCGGCTGCAACGGGAATACAAGCTCAGGATGGTGCTGATCAGCGCCGTCGAGGGGTGGCAGATCGGCCGAGAGATCGCCGCCGCCGGCGTACCCGTGGTGCTCGAGCCGAATCGGGACATCCCGACCTTCGACGGCCTGGGAGCGCGCCTCGACAACGCCACCCTCCTCCGCCAGGCGGGAGTTTCGGTGATCATCGCGCAGGGAGACCCGGGCGGGGAGCGGAATCTCCGCTATGCCGCCGGCAACGCGGTGCGCAACGGCCTGAGCTGGGACGATGCGCTGAAAGCCGTCACCCAGGCGCCGGCCGCCGCCTTCGGGCTGACGGATTACGGCACTCTAGAGCCGGGCAAGGTGGCCAACCTGGTGATCTGGTCGGGCGATCCGTTCGAGATCTCCAGTGTGGCGGAGAAGGTCTACATCAAGGGACAGGAAACGTCGCTGCGGACCCGGGAGAATGATCTGAGGGACAAGTACCGGACGTTGCCGCCACCCGAGCCTACTCAGCGGCCTTGACCTCCGCCTCGGCCGGCTCCGCCGGAGGCGCGGGCTGCTCGTCGACGTGCACCGCCGTCCCGTGCGTCTCGTCGAGATCCCGATCCACCTTGGCGACCTGCGCGGCGATGTCGTCCAGCTGGGCGAAGAGCGCGTCCAGCTCGGCCTGAGTCACTTCCCCACCCCGAGCCTTCTTGTAGGTCAGCATTCCCAGTTTGTATGCGGCCTTGCTTCGTAGGCCGATCAACCGGCTCCGTTCCAGATGCAATTTGCTGGATTCGAAGGCGCCGCGAACTCGATCGCCGATCTGGTCGATCTCGGCATTCAGGCGGTCGAAGATGGAAGACATATCTCCCCCTCAGAGGGTCGTTCCAGTATGACGGCTGGGTGGGCCCGAATGTTTCACTCTGAAGACTTGGCCCGAGACGAAGAGCGCGGCCCGGAACAAACAAGGGGCGCCCGTCGGACGCCCCTCCTCGCTACCCGGTCATCCCGGCTGCCTCAACCGGCCTGGGCCGCTTCCGGATACACCGACACCTTCTGGCGCCCCTTGTCCTTCCACTCGAAGCGGACCACCCCATCCAAGCTGGCGAAGAGAGTGTCATCGCTCGCCCGCCGGACATTCTTTCCGGCGTGGAACTTGGTGCCTCGTTGGCGCACCAGGATGTTGCCGGCCTGCACCACCTCGCCCCCGTATTTCTTCACGCCGAGGTACTGCGGATTGCTGGTACGGCCGTTCCTGGAGGAACCGACGCCCTTCTTGTGAGCCATGGGATCACCCGACCTTCACATCGGTAATCCGGATCTCGGTGAACTTTGCCCGATGTCCGGTCTTCCGACGGTAGTTTTTCCGCCGCTTGAACTTGAACACGTAGATTTTTTCGCCCTTCACCTCTCCAACAACCTCCGCCTTGACCGAGGCTCCCTTGATCGTGGGAGTACCGGCGGTGATCCGGTCGCCGTCGGAGGCGAGGAGGACTTCGTCGAAGGTGATCTTCGAGCCCGCTTCGGCATCCATCCGCGGCAGCCGAAGGGTCTTCCCCTTCTCCGCCTTGAACTGCTTGCCTTGGGCCCTGAAAATGGCGTACATGTTTCGAATTTCCGTCTAGGTCAGAGCCCGTAAGTATAACGGTGACTCCGGGTTGCAGCAACCCCCGGATCAGGAGACCGCGTACTGCTCGGTGACATCCCGCCCCGCCGGCCGGCTCATCAGCCGGAATTCGTCGAGATGGATCATCGGGTCGTCCCGCACCTCCAAGTCCATGCCGATGGCCTTTGACAGCGACCCCAGCAGCTTGGGCTCCTCCTCCAACAGGTAGAGCGCCACCTCGGGGTGCAGCCGGACGGTGAGGGCCTTCTCCCGGCGTTCATGACCAACCCGCCGCAGCGAACGCTCCAGCCGGCGAGTCACGACTTCGGGGCGGAACACCCTCCCGGAGCCGCTGCAGGTGGGGCAGTCAGTGGTCATCGAGGCGTAGAGGGACGCCCGAACCCGCTGGCGGGTCATCTCCACCAGCCCAAGGTCGGAGACGGCCAGGGCCTTGGTGCGGGCCCGATCGCGGCCGAGGTGGATCCGGAGCTCCTGC
>JBGPVQ010000434.1:0-2638 GCA_041491785.1 Gemmatimonadota bacterium
AGCGCCGGCCGGCCCTGCGGCACGTCGGGATCATTGACGGTGCCGCGTCCGGTGGGCCGGCCGGCGGCCTCCCCGAAGCGCCGGAATCCCCGCCCGCCGAGCGTGTTGCTCACCGAGAAGCTCGCTCCATCGTCGCTCATCACCGCCAGGCTGTCGATGATCCCGTAGGCGATCGGGCTGGCCTCGTCCACCACGCGGGAGCGCAACAGGCTTCCCACCACCCGGCTCTGGCCCGCTGAGTTGCTGCTCACCCCGTTGGCGAGGCCGAACTGGATGGCAAAGCTCGCGGTGTTCGCGACTCCGATCAGCACACCGCCCGCTGAAACGAACACCTGGAGATTGCGAAGGCCCTCCCAGCCGAGGCCGGGCCGGATGTCGTCGGTCTGGGCCCAGGTGCCGATGTTGGGCGTTTCCGGCGAGTTCTTCCACGGCATCGGGTTGCGCCACATGGGGAGTCCCGCGACGATGGATTGCGCGCTGCCTCCGGCGGGCGGAAAGAGAATCACGTCCCACTTGGACCTGAGATCCGCGGTGGCGGCCACGTCCTGGACGCTGATGTAGTCGTAGGGGATCCGCATGAAATCGAACGCCTGCCGGAACCAGCCTTCGGTCTGGGTGCCGGTCCAGGTATGGAGAATGGCAACCCGCGCCGCACGGAGCGGATGGGTCTTGACCGACGGCGCCGCAGCCAGGGCATACGCCGAGAGCCCCAGCTCCCTGGTCGCGCTGTCGAGATCGGCGGCGGTCACCCCGCGGATCAGGAATGATCCCCGGCCGAATTTCCGGCCCCCCGCCTCGAACGGCTCCTCGGCGGCCTGGATGTCGGCGTCCTTGAGCCGGTAACGGAGCGTGGCGAGCGCGTTGTCTCCGTTGTGGTTGATGGCCACCACGACGCCCTGCCCGCTGACGCCCCCGGCCGCCCGGACCTCACCGGGAACCCGTTGCATCGGTGCGTCGAGCACTTTCGTATCCGTCACCCGAACCGCTTCCACCCCGAACCCTTCGGGGAACGTCCATCCGGTATCGTCGTAGGGTGTTTTCTGCGGATCGGTCGGGCTCCAGTACTGGTAGTCGAGCAGCGCATCGGCGATTCGGGAGTAGGGCTGGTCCATGCGGACGACATAGCTGCCGGCCGGAAACGAGCGGGTCTCGGTCTTCTTCGCGGTGTCGACCGCCGCGTCCGCGCCGCGGGCTCCCGCGCCCCCCCCCGCCGGGGCGCGGCTGCGGCGCACCGGAAGCGTTACGGTAAACGGCTGGGTGGCCCGCGAAATTTCCACGTACTGCTTCTGGAGCACCCGAAGGAGCTCGGCCTGGGCGCCGGGACGCCGGGTGTCGGCCGGAAGCACGTATGCGGCGGGTCCCTCGGTCCTCGCCTTGAGGATCGAACGCTTGCTCTTCTGGTAGAAGCTCTGGAGGATCTGGCGGCGGTTGCTCGCGATATAGCTGAGGGAGACCAGCAGCCCGGTCTGCTCGTAGTTGTTGTTGTTGCGGAGCGACCACCGGACCCGCGGCAGCGGCGGATTCTGCCGGTACCAGGTGCGGGAGGTCTCGTCGGGCGAAAGCGTCCGCTCCAGCGTCTCGGCGCTCCCACCGTTGCCGAAGGTCTCGTAGAGCCGGCTGATCCCGTTGTGGGTCGCCGCCATGAACATCAGATACCCGGGGCTCCAGGTATCGAAGTTGCCGAAGGCGAACACCCCGGGCATGCCCAGCCGGGTCATTTCCTGCACGTTGTTCCAGCCGATCATCTGCCACTCGTTGGTGACCAGCGGATCGAGCCACGCATTGTAGGGGCCGTCCCCGATGGTATTGTCGTACAGGTAGGGCACCGACTCGTGCAGGTCGTGAATCAGCTGCGCCTTCCAGTCGACGTAGGTGTTCAGCACGTTTTCGGACAGCTTGAGCGTAAGCCCCATGGCGTCGCGGTTGTTGTCGTGGGCGACGTAGTGCCCCCAGTAGATCAGATTGGGCCAGGTGTCGTTCGGGTGGGCCATGTGCCACTTAAAGATGTCCACCTGCCGGTCGCGGCCGTCCACTTCGACGATCGGGGTGATCAGTGTGATCAGGTGATCGCGGATGTTGCGGATGTAGGGGCTCTCGTCCACCGCGAGGCGGTAAGCCAGCTCCATCAGGGCCGTCGGGGCCCCCGCCTCGGGGGAGTGGATGGTGCCGGTGATGTAGTACACCGGCGCTGCATCAGCCGCCAGCCGGTCGGCCTCGGCGTCACTCATGCCGATCGTGCGGGGGTCGGCGAGCTTGCCGAGGGAGGCCCGGTTCGCTTCCAGCCGGCCCATGATCGCCTCCGACGCCACCGCGACCGCGATCATCTCCCGGCCCTCCTCGGTCCTGCCGATCGAAAAGACCCGCACCCGCGGGGTCGCCTTGGCCAGAAGCCGCATGTACTCGTAGACCTCTTTGGAGTACGGCAATTTGTTGGGCGCGCCGGCGATGTCACCGAGGACCGCCGAGGGTGTCGGCACCGTCTTCGAAGCGGGCAGATAATCCACCAGCGGCGAAAGGAAGAACGGCTCGGTGGTGTACTCCCGAATCTTCCTGCTGTACCCCTGGTCGATCGGCTGGCTCGGACTCCGGCCGGGCCGGGACGCGTCGGGGGTCTGTGCCGCGGCCGTACCGATGCCGG
>JBGPVQ010000435.1:0-2635 GCA_041491785.1 Gemmatimonadota bacterium
ACTGGGCCGCGTTCTACTGGCTGCCCGCCGACGTCTTCGGCCCCGGCAAGGTGCTGGTCTTCGCCGACGTGCTCGAGAAGGACGGCTCGCCCTATATCGCCGACATGCGGGCCAAGCTCAAACACTATCTCGAGGGGCTCTACCGTAAGGACGGCTTCACCTGCAACGCCGCCAACGAGATCGAGGGATTCCTCTTCAAGGGGCGGGACGCCGAGCGCCGCTACTACGAGACTGGCGCCTTCGAGTTTCCCAGCACCGGTGGCTACTACCATTCCCTCCCTGGCGATTCACTCCGCCTGTTCATCGACACCGCCGCTGAAGTGCAGCGGGCCATGGGCTTTGCCAACGAGAAAGACCACCCTGAAGTGGCCCCCTCCCAGTTCGAGATGAACTACGGCTACACCGAGGCCAGCATCGCGGCGGACCAGGTGCTGCTCTACAAGCTGATCTGCCGCCAGGTCGCCGCCCGATTCGATATGACTGCGAGCTTCCTCCCCAAGCCGGTGACCGGGATCAACGGCAGCGGCATGCACACCAACCTGTCGGTGAGCCAGAAGGGAAAGAATCTCTTCTACGACGCCAAGGGTGCCGACAAGTTGTCCCGGCTCGGCTGGAAATTCATCGACCGCATCCTCACCAGCGGGCAGGACACCTGCCTGCTCTTCAATCCGAGCGTGAACGCCTATCGGCGGCTCGACCCGCACTTCGAGGCGCCCAACCAGATCAAGGCCTCCGCGGTCGACCGCGGCTCGATGGTGCGGATCCCGCTGGGGAATGAAAAATCGGCCCGGATTGAAGTGCGCTCCATCGCGCCCGACGCCAATCCGTACCTCGCCATCTACACCATGTTCCGCACCGGATTCGAGGGGCCGATGGAGAAGGACGACGGGGAAAAGCGGCGGGACCGGACCAAGTTCCTCCCCGACAACATCTATGACGCCATCCGGCTCTTCAAAGGCAGCAAGTACGCCGTCGACCTGCTCGGCGAAACGGTCCAGAAGCGCTACGCCGACCTAAAGCTCGCCTCCGCGGAACGCTGTCCCAAGGCGCTCGGGGCTCAGATCAAGATTGCGGAGATCCAGTTCCACCACGAGGTGACGAACCAGTTCCTCTGGAGCATGTTCTAGACCCCGGGAGACCACGGCATGCGCAACGTCCTCCTGCTGCTGCTCCTCGCGGCCCCCCTCGGCGCCCAGCAAACCACGCCCGAGCGTACCGGCTTCACCGAGACATCCACCCACGCCGACGTCCGCGGGTTCGTGGATTCGCTCCAGCGCCTCGGCGCCGCCATCCGGGTGGGCCGTCTGGGCGAGAGCCCGCAGGGCCGGGCGCTGCCTTATGTGGTCGCCTCCCGGCCGTTGGTGGACAGCCCCACCGAGGCGCACCGGAGCGGCAAGCCGGTGATCTACGTGCAGGGGAACATCCACGCCGGCGAGGTCGAAGGGAAAGAGGCGGCGCAGATGCTGCTTCGGGACCTGACCCTGGGCCCCCTCCGCTCCCTGCTCGACAGCGTCGTCCTGATCGTGGTGCCGATCTACAATGCCGACGGCAACGACGCCTTCGGGCCCCAGGAGCGCAATCGCCCCGGGCAGAGCGGACCCCCGGTGGTCGGCCTCCGGGCCAACGGACAGGGACTCGACCTCAATCGAGACTATCTCAAGCAGGAAGCCCCGGAAACCCGGGCCGCCGCCCGGCTACTCGCCGCGTGGGACCCCGACCTGTTCATCGATCTCCACACCACCGACGGGAGCTATCACGGCTACGTCCTGACCTACGACGCCGGGCTCAACGTGAACTCCTCCCCGGCCAACGACTACGTTCGCGACAAATTCCTCCCCGAGATCCGCGCCCGGATGCGCTCCCGGCACAAGCAGGAGGTCTTTTCCTACGGGAATTTCCGCAACGCCGATCCCGACTCGCTGGCGCTCGGGTGGGAGACCTACGACCCGCGGCCGCGCTTCGGCACCAACTGGGTCGGACTTCGCGGCCGCATGGCCATCCTGAGTGAAGCCTACTCGCATGCCGATTTCCGTACCCGGATCGACGCCACCTACAACTTCGTGCTGGAAGTCCTCCGGCTGGCCGCCCAGGAGCGGTCCGCGATCAAATCCCTGGTGCTGCAGGCAACCCGTCAGCGCCCGGATTCGGTGGCGCTCCGCTCCACCTTCGCGGAGCCGGTGCAGATGGACGTCATCGCGGAGATCACCGAGCGCGCCGGAGAAGGGAACGGCTCCTTCGCGCGGCGGCGCCAGACCGGCGTGTTCAAGACGATCCGAATGCCGGTGTATGACCGTTTCGCCGCCACGCGGAAGGAGGCGATTCCCGTGGCCTACCTCCTGCCGCCGCAGCACGCCCAGATCGCGGAGCTGCTCAGGGCGCAGGGCGTGGAGGTGCGGCGGATCGGCGCCTCATGGCAGGGGGCCGCGGAGGGATTCCGGGTGGACAGCTTGGCGGTGGAGCCGCTCTTCGAAGGGCATCGCACCGTGCGGGTCGAAGGCGGGTGGCATGCGCGGGAGGCAGTGGTGACTCCGGGGTGGTTCCTGGTCAGCACCGATCAGCGTCTGGGGGTGTTTGCCGCCTACGTGCTCGAGCCCGCCTCGGAGGACGGCCTCGCGACCTGGAATTTCTTCGATCG
>JBGPVQ010000436.1:0-2632 GCA_041491785.1 Gemmatimonadota bacterium
GGTGCGCGCCTGGTGGGTGAGCAGGTCGCGCCCGCCGCGGGCCAGCAGCGTGGTCCGCGCGGCCGGCCGGGCCCGGAGCCGCAGGTGGACCTGGGTCAGCACGCCGAAGGCGCCGAACCCGCCCACCTGAAGCTTGGTGAGATCGTAACCCGCGACATTTTTCACCACGCTGCCGCCCGCCCGGATGACCCGGCCGTCGCCGGTGACGACGGTGCCGCCAAGGATATGGTCGCGCACCGGCCCAAAGCCGTGGCGCAGCGCTCCCGCGGTGCCGGTTGCGACGATCGAGCCGATGGAGCGCTCCGGTTGGCCGGGGGGATCGAGCGCCAGCCAGGCGCCCTGGGCGGCGAGCTCCCGTTGCAGCACCGCGAGCGACACCCCCGCTTCGACGGTGGCGACCAGATCGGCCGGCGCCACGTCGAGCACCCGGCCGAGGCCGCGGGTGGAGAGCGCCAGGTCCGCCGGCGCGTCGGGCGGCATCCAGGTTCCCTGTCCCTCGATCCGCACTCTCCATCCGTGCTCGTGGGCCAATCCGCACACCATCGCCACACCGGCGGTCGAGTCGGGTGTCGCCCGGGGCCGGCCGTCCCGGTCACCGGTAACGGCATCCTCGCCGAGGCTGTGGCGGAGTCGCATGAAGATGGCGTCGGTCATGAGGCGGCCCGCCGGTTGGCGCCGTACTCCCGGCAGTAGTGAATCGGCACCACCTTGCCCGGATTGGCGCGTTGCTCCGGATCGAAGGCCTGGCGCACCGCGCACATTGCCCGAAGGCTCTCATCATCGAAGATGAGGGACATGTAGTCCAGCTTGTCGGAACCCACGCCGTGCTCCCCGGTGATCGAGCCGCCGGACTCGACGCAGGCCGTCATGATCTCCCGGCTGGCGCGGGCGACCCGCCCGGTCAGCTCGGCGTCGCGGCTGTCGTAGCAGATGTTGGGGTGCAAGTTGCCGTCGCCGGCGTGAAAGACATTGGCGATCTGAAGCCTGTACTCCCGGCCGATCCGCTCGATCCGCTCGAGAATGTCTGGCAGCGCGGAGCGGGGAACCACCGCGTCCTGCACCACCAGGTCGGGGGCGATCCGTCCCATCGCACCGAACGCCTTCTTGCGGCCCTGCCAGAGGCGCGCCCGCTCGGCGGGGGTCGTCGCGGCGCGGATCCCGCGGGCTCCGTAGCGGGAGAGCAGCGACTCGACCGCCCGGCTCTCCGCATCCACCGCGGCGGGCCTCCCGTCGAGCTCGACCAGGAGCACCGCCCCCGCATCGACCGGGTAGCCGGCGGCATAGATCGAGGCCTCCACCGCCCGGATGCAGGCCTGGTCCATCATCTCGAGCGCCGCCGGGACGATCCCCGCGGCGATGATGGCGCTCACCGCCTCGCTGGCGGCGCGCACCGTATCGAAATCGGCGAGGAGGGTCCGGATGGCGGCGGGAATCGGCTCGAGCCGGAGGGTGATTTCGAGTGCGATGCCGAACATTCCCTCGCTCCCGACGAAAAGACCCACCAGGTCGGGGCCCCACGGCTCTCCCTGCGGACTGCCCAAGCGGACCACCGACCCGTCGGGAAGGACAACCTCCAGAGCCACGACGTGGTTGGTGGTCACCCCATACTTGAGGCAATGCGGCCCCCCGGCGTTCTCGGCCACGTTGCCGCCGAGGGTACAGGCGGACTGGCTGGAGGGATCGGGGGCGTACTGGAGGCCGAAAGGAAGCGCCGCCTCGGAGAGCCGGGCGTTCACCACGCCGGGCTGCACCACCGCGCGGCGGCGCGCCGGATCAAGCGAGAGGATCCCGGTGAGCCGGGTCAACACGACCAGCACGCTCTCGGACTCGGCCAAGGCACCGCCGGACAGCCCGGTCCCCGCGCCCCGCGCCACCCAGGGCACCTCGGCTTGGTGGAGTGAGCGGATGACCGCGACGACCTCGTCCCGCGTCCCCGGCAGCACCACCAGGCGGGGGCGCGCGGCGTGGGTCGGAAGGCCGTCCCCTTCAAACGTGCGGAGCTCCGCCGGGCGGCTGCGGACCCACCGGGGTCCCACCAGCGCGCCGAGGCGCTGGGCGAGGCCGTCGATCAATGGAACCCTCCGCGACCGTTCCCCTGAGCCCGGGCATGGACCAGGGCGCGCCCCTCGATGGCCAGCACCAGGCCGGGCAGCGAGTGCAGCAGCCGGGCCACCCGCTCGGTGGCGGAGCGAATCTCCAGGAACCGCTGCCGGGCTTCCAGCTCCCACTCCAGCAGTGCCGCGATCTCGAAGGAGAGCTGCGCCGCTTCCGCCGGCAACGCGGGATCGATCGTCAGATCGTTCAAGGCGTGCGCCGCGCGGGCGTACCGCTCGCCCAGGGCGCGGAGCCGAGCCAGCTCCTCCCCGGTGGGGAGCTGGATATCCGGCGCGTCGTCCACCCACTCGACCAATCCCTGGAGGTAGGGAGTCGTCGCGGCACTGGAGCGGAGGAGCGAGAAGCGGCGCTCGCCACTTACCACGATGTTCAACCGCCCGTCCGCGAGGGGCTGCACTCCGCGGAGCAGCGCCGCGCAGCCCATGGTGCCCGGAGGGGGTAACTCGCCGGAATTGCCGGGCGGGAGCAAGCCGAAGCGCTTCTCGGCCTCGGCGATATCCGCAATGAGGCGACGATA
>JBGPVQ010000437.1:0-2623 GCA_041491785.1 Gemmatimonadota bacterium
CGTCGTCTGGCATAATGACGACGCGGTCCTCCAGCGGCGTGATCTTGAGCTTCGGCTTCGACTTCAATGCAGTGGACATCGTGCGACTCCCCCAATGAGCGTGGGTGGTGGTTGGAGGTAAAACCCGTTCAGGCAACGGGTTGGCACTCCTAATGGTCGAGTGCCAGATTCGGGTCGTAAGTTAAGCCGCCTGAGGTAGTTGTCAAGCCAGTAGTGTGCCCGAAAAATGTGCCGGAATGGCAGAATCTACAGGTCGAACCGGACCTCAACCCCCACGTAGCGGGTCTTCGAGGCGTAGAACTGCCGTTGCGGGCTCATGCCGTCCAAGAAGGTCAGCAGAAAGGCGATGCCCCGCCGATCGGTCGGGTCCGCCAGCCGGATTCCGGCGCGTCCCGACCAGGTCAACCGCCAGTCGGCGAACTGATGCGAGTCGGCGTAGAGCGCCAGGATGGGCTGGGCGGTGCCGCCGAGCAGGGCGCCCCGCCGGCCCCGGTAGTCCGCCGCCAGCGCCACGGTTCCCCGGCCCACATCCGGCGTGCTGATCGCGGCGTAACTGGCATTGGCCTGGAGTTGCACGGGGCCGGTGGTGTAGCGGGCCCAGACGCCCAGGATTTCACGGGACCAGTCGACCCGGGGCACCCCGGACTTGTCGCGGTACTCGTCTCCCAGGTGGCTGCTCTCGTGGTACCCCTCCAGGGCCAGCCGCCAGTGCGGAAGGTCCGCGGTCAGAATGGCGTTGACGTGCCAGTCGTTGCTGATGAGCGCCGAGCTCTTGTCGGCCAGGCTGAATCGGCCGTAGACCTCGCTCCCCAGGTGGAGGTTGAGGGGCACTCGGCCGCGGCTCACCGCCAGGAGCGGCCAGATCTCTCCCAGGGCCGGCTCGGCTTCCCATTCGGCGCCGAAGAGAGATTCGCCCCGGCTCACGTACACCACCCGCCCCACCATGGCGCTGGTTCGGGGGGAGGCCAGCGGAAATTCGAACGGGGCGACGTCATTGGGGAGAAAGATCGAGTGTCCCTGGGCGGCGGCGGGAGCGGGTCCGACGCCCGCCAGCAGTACCAGCGCCACCAGGGCGCGCCCGCCGGCCCGGTTGTAGCCCCATGTCGGACGACTTATTTTCTGGGCCGATGGCTTTACCCTGGGAGCGCTCATGCTTTCCGTTGTGATGTTGGTCTCGACCATTGCCTCCGCGGCTCCAGTCAGGGACGAACCGACGGCGGTAGTTCGGCTCGACCCGTCACGCCGCGAGGTCCTGGTGACGGCGGGTCCGTTCTCCGTGCGAGCAATGCCACCCGGCATGAAGCATGAAGAGATGGACATGATGGACGATCATAACACGCCGGTCCTCCGGTTCGAGTGGCCGGTGGACGGCTGGTTTCGCGGCTTCGCGATCGACATCGTCGACTCCACCGGCAAGCCGATCGAGCGAAGGCTGGTCCACCACCTGATCGCGATCAACTTCGACCGGCGGCAGCTCCTGTATCCGTCCTATGAGCGGATCTTCGGCATCGGCCAGGAAACCGAGGACGCCTACATCCCCAAGTCCATCGGCGTGCCGATGAAGGCCGGCAACAAGCTGGGGATGTACCTGGCCTGGGCCAACGAGACGGGCAAGGACCTGGAGGGCGTGCAAGTGCGGCTGCGCCTCGCGTACAGTCCCACCAATCTCACGCCCCGGCCCCTCGACGCCCTCCCAATCTACATGGACGTCAATCTCACCGTCGGAAAGGGGAATGAATTCGATGTGCCTCCGGGAACGAGCGAAAAGTCCTGGGAATTCACCCCGCCGGTAAGCGGGCATCTCCTCGGCGTGGGCGGCCACATCCACGACTACGGCGCCGCGGTGCGCCTCGAGGACGCCGAGTCAGGCAAGGTGCTGACCGAGGTGCGGGCGACCCGGACCCCGGACGGCAAGGTGACCAAGATCGGGCGGCGGCTCTTCGGGGTAAGCGGCGAGGGCATTCGGATGAAGGCGGGGCATCGCTACCGGGTGGTGGGCGTCTACGAAAATCCTACCGGCAAGTTGATCAAGCTGGGCGCGATGGCCCACATGGTGGGCCTCTACACCCCGGACGACTACTCCAAGTGGCCGGCGCTGGACTTGACCGACGCCACGCTGCAGGACGATCTGGCCTATCTCGACGAGATGGGCGGCGGGGCGCACCACCACCACGACCAATAGTCTCGGCGCGTCAACGCCTCAATCAGGTTTGCCCACGACGAGGTCTACCGTAGCAAACGACGTGGTCGGCGACGAGGTTCCATTGGCGTCGAGTGAGCCCACCAGCCAGCGCTGCGGCCCCAGCGGGATCTTGCCCACCGTGAAGCTCGTCGCTCCCGTCACCGTGAGCCCGCTCCGGGGAAGCCCGGGACCCAGCAGCAGGTAAGCGGACGCGCCCGGCACCGGTTGCCAGAAGAGCCGGACCCCGCCCGCGTTGACCTGGGTCGCGGAGAATCCCGTCGGGTTGGCCAGCGCGCCCTTGCCACCGGCCGCTGCGGCACCGCCTCCTGCCGCGCCCGCACCGCTCGCCGCTCCCGCCGCAGCACCACTCGCCGCGCCCGCTGTTCCGGTCGCACCCGCGGCGGCGGCGCCCGCCGGTCCACCCCCTGAAGCGGCGCCACC
>JBGPVQ010000438.1:0-2621 GCA_041491785.1 Gemmatimonadota bacterium
ATTCTGCCGCCCAAGTCCACCTGGTTCGAGCCCAAGCTCAGGAGCGGGCTCTTCGTACACACGCTCGACTGAGCGACCCCGGAGGGGCGACCCGATGAAAGTGCTGGTGGCCGACAAGTTCGAGACCGTGGGCGTAGACGGTCTCAAGGACCTCGGATGCGAGGTGGTGCTCCGCCCCGACGTCAAGGCGGAGGAGCTCGCCGCCACCATCCGGGAGGTCGATCCGAAGGTGCTGGTGGTGCGAAGCAAGAAGGTGATCGAAGCCGCGCTCGCCGCGGGGCCCTCGCTCTCGCTGGTGATCCGTGCCGGCGCCGGCATCGACAACATCGATGTCGCGGCCGCGTCGCGACTCGGCATATTCGTCTCCAACTGCCCCGGCAAGAACTCGATCGCCGTGGCCGAGCTCGTCCTGGGCCTGCTCCTCGCGATGGACCGGCGCATCCCCGACCAGGTGGCCGACCTGCGCAAGGGCGAATGGCGGAAAGGCGAATACGCCAAGGCCCGCGGCCTGCACGGCCGAACCCTCGGCATCGTCGGCCTCGGCCAGATCGGCCGCGAGGTGGCCCGGCGGGCCCAGGCGTTCGGAATGAAGGTGGTGGCCTATTCGCGGAACCTCACCATCGAGGACGCCGACCGGTTTGGCATCGGCTACTGCCAGACGCCGCTCGACGTGGCGCGGCTGGCCGATGCAGTGACGCTACACGTCGCCGGCACCGCCGAGACCCGGCATCTGGTGAACGCCGAATTCCTCGCCGCCATGAAGCCCGGCGCGTATCTGATCAACGCGGCCCGCGGCACCGTGGTGGATGAGGCAGCGCTGGAGCAGGCGGTGCGCGAACGGGGCCTCCGCGCCGGTCTGGATGTTTACCAGAACGAGCCGGCCGGCTCGACCGCCGAATTCCGTCCGCCCCTCGCCTCGGCGCCGGGGGTCTACGGGACCCACCACGTCGGCGCCTCCACTGAGCAAGCCCAGGTGGCGATCGCCCACGAAGTGATCCGCATCGTACAGGGGTTCATGACCAGCGGGGCGGCGCCCCATTGCGTCAACCGCCTGGCCAAGAGCTCGGCCACCCACATACTCTCGGTCCGGCACCGGAATCGTCCCGGCGTGCTCGCCCACGTCTTCCGGGTGCTGCACGAGGGCGCGGTGAACGTCGAGGAAGTGGAGAACATTGCCTATCACGGGGCCCAGGCCGCGGCGGCGCGGATTCATCTCGCCTCCCGGCCCAGCGACGCGGCAATCGCGCAGATCAAGAATGGCAACGAGAACATCATCAGCGTCGACCTGACCGCCATCGGATGATCGTGGCTCCCGAGTTCCCAGTCTCCCTCGCTCCCTTGCTCTCAGGCCCCAATGTCCGATCGAATCCACAATTTCAACGCGGGCCCCGGTGTCCTCCCCGAGCCGGTGCTGCGGCAGGCGCAGCAGGATCTCTGGAACATCGGCGGCAGCGGAATGGGAATCGCCGAGCACAGCCACCGCGGCAAACTCTTCGAGAAGGTGATCGCCGAAGCCGAGGAGGAAGCCCGCCGGCTGGCCGAGATTCCCGACCGGTACAAGGTCCTCTTCATCCAGGGCGGCGCGACCCAGCAATTCGCGATGGTGCCGATGAATCTCCTTTCGGCCGGCGGGACCGCCGACTACCTGCTCACCGGGGTCTGGGCCGAAAAGGCGCACCAGGAGGCGCAAAAATTCGGGAAGACTCACGTGGCCGTCACCGGCCAGCCGTCAAAGTTCACCCGGATTCCGGACCCGTCGGAAATTCGGTACTCCGAGAAGCCCGTCTACGTCCACCTGACCACCAACAACACGATCTACGGCACCCAATGGCGCAGCGAGCCGGACATCCCCGCCGGGGTCCCTCTGGTGGCGGACACCTCCAGCGACATGTTCAGCCGGCCGATCGACGTAACCAAGTACGGGTTGATCTATGCCGGAGCCCAGAAGAACCTCGGACCGTCCGGTATCGTGATGGTCATTCTCCGGGAGGACTTGTCCGAGCTCGCGCCCAAGTCGCTGCCGACGATGCTGCAGTACCGCACCTACGTGAAGGAGCGCTCGCTCTATAACACGCCCCCGACCTTTGCGATATACATGGTGGGCCAGGTGCTCAAGTGGATCCGCGCATCGGGGGGCCTGGCGGTGATGGGGGAACGAAACGCCGCCAAGGCGAAAACCCTCTACGACTTCCTCGACCAGAGCGCCCTCTTTCGCCCGACCGTGGCTACCGACAGTCGCTCGATGATGAATGTTTGCTTCCGGTGCCCGACCGAAGAGCTGGATGCCAGGTTCGTCGCCGAGGCCTCCGCCCGCGGCTTCGAGGGACTCAAGGGTCATCGCGCGGCCGGTGGCATGCGGGCAAGCCTGTACAACGCCTGCCCCACCGCAAGCGTCGCGGCCCTGGTCGGATTCCTCAAGGAGTTCGAACGGGCCAATCGCTAGGCAGGGCCCGGGACGTTCCTCTGCGATTGCTCGGCCACGGCCCGTTTCACCCGGCGGACGATGGCGGTGAGGCCCTGGCTTCTCAGCATGCCGAGCGCCTCGTCCAGTTTGAGGGCGTGGAGGAGATCGTCGGGCACCTTCGCAACGTCCGCCGGGGCGGCGCCCTCGAGGCCGTGCA
>JBGPVQ010000439.1:0-2611 GCA_041491785.1 Gemmatimonadota bacterium
GAAGGGGGCCGCCCGGGGCCTCCTCCAGTAACCTAGCGCTTACCGCCGGTAGGCTTCGGCGGAGGCGGCGGCGGCGCGAGATTGCGGCGCTGCCGCTCTCGCGACAGCATCCACTGCTGCGGCAAGCTCGCCAGGTTCATCACCGTATAGTACAGGTTGAGCCCCGAGGCGAACCGGAGGAACAGGAACGTCATCATCGCCGGCATCATGTACATCATCATCTTGGTCTGCGGATTCGGCGGCAGGCCCCGCTGCCCGATCCAGGTCAGCACCAGCATCGAGAGCCCCATCACCACCGGAATCACGTAGGTCGGATCCGGCCGGGAAAGGTCCGGCAGCCACAGGAACGAGGCGCCGCGCAGCTCGATGGTGTTGGCGAAGACGAAGAAGAACGCCAGGAGGATCGGCCAGGGAAGCAGCATCGGCCAGCATCCGCCGAACGGGTTGACGTTGTGCTCCTTGTACAGCTTGAACATCTCCTGCTGGAGCTTCTGCGGCTCGCTCTTGTACTTCTCCTGCAGCTCCTTGATCAGCGGCTGCACCACCTGCATCGCCATCGTCGAGCGCATGGCCTTCTGGTTGAGCGGCCAGAGCACGATCCGGATGACGATGCCGAACAACACCAGCCCGAGTCCGTAGGCCAGGCCGAGCCCCTCGTGCAGCCACACCAGCAGGGAGCGGGCGCCCAGCGCCACCGGCCGGATGATGGTGCGGAATCCCGGCCAGCCGTACGGATTCACGTCGTCGAAGTCGTGCCCTATGGCGCGCAGCCGGGGGTATTCCATCGGGCCCGCATAGAACTGGTACTGAAACCCTCCCGCCGATGCCACCGGAATCCCGGCCGTGATCGCCGCGCTGCCCGGCATCTTGTTGACGGAGTCGGTGACCAGGGCGCTGGCGCCGCCGATTCCGCCGTTCCGGCCCGAGCCGGTCGTGTCCACGTCGAACAACGCCGTTACGAAATACTTGGACTTGACCGCTACCCATTCGAACGGCCCGTTGAACGCCACCGGCAGGTGGGGCTTGAGGCTGCCGAACCGGGTCAGGCTCGCCTTGGTGTCCTTGACCACCACGCCGAGCTCGCGGTAGTGCTCAACGCTGTCGGATTCGGTATTTCGGAGCCCCGGGCCCATCGCCACGAGCAGGGTCGCGCCGTTCGGTCCCAGGCCCTGCACGGTCCCGCTCACGTCGACCAGGTAGTCGTCGGCGCGGAAGGAGTAGCTGAGCGACACCGTCACCCCGCCCTGCTGTGCCGTCCAGGTGATCCGTCCCGGGCCGGGCAGCTGGAGCGCGCGCGCCGACGGCTCAAAGTGCCAGTCGCGGAGCCACATTGTGTCGCGCCCGACCAGGAGCCCGAGACCGAGAAAATCACTCCGGGGTGAGACGATCTGGGTTGGCTGGCCCTTCTCGTCCGGCCGCATCGACGGGTACTTGAGAAGCGTCGCCTCGATGAGCCGCCCGCCGCGCGTCGAAAAACGGTACCGGTACAGGGGGGAGGTGACGGTGACCGTGTCCTCGGGACCGGAGGCTGGAACCACCGCTATGCTGGGGGGCCGGGAAACCGAATCGGGCCGCGCCTGGAGTGCGGGTGCCGGGCGCCCGGAGTCCGCTAACTGCTCGGCCACCGGACGGCCCTGCCGTCCGGCGGTCCGGCCAATCGGCTTCTTCGACTTGAAAAACATCGAAGGCAGAATCGCCACCGCCATCATCAGCACGATGGCCAGAAATACGCGTCGGTCCATAGAGGGGGAGGTGTCCGAGGCCTACGGTACGGGGTCGAAGCCGCCCGGGTTGAAGGGGTGACACCGCACGATCCGCCGGGCGCCGAGCCAGGAGCCTCGTACCACGCCGTAGCGCCCGATTGCCTCGAGGGTGTACTGCGAACAACTGGGAGTAAACCGGCAGCTCGGCGGAAGAATCGGCGAGACCAGCCGTTGATAGCCACGAATCAGCCCCATCGCGACCCTCCGGGGCCAGCGAGTCGGATCGAGCACCGGATCACGCGACCGCCGCGCGCCAAGCCAGGAGCTCATCCCTGAGCGCCGCGAACGCCGCTCCGTACGCCTCCCGCCGCGCGCGAATCACCACGTCCCAGGCCGGCACCACTCCCATCATCTCCCGGCGCCACACCTCCCGAAGCCGGCGCCGCAAACGATTGCGGGCCACCGCGCTGGACTGGAACTTCGGTACGATCAGTCCCATCCTCGAGTGGCCCGCCTGGTTGTCTGCCCACAGCATGTCGAGATGTGTCAGCCGCCGCCGCCGTCCCGTCTGCTGCACCCGAACCAGCTCCGCCGCACGCGTCAGCCGGTACGATCGGTGCAACCGCTCGACTCCCGTCAGCGGCCCCCGTGCTTCGAGGCAATTTTGATCGTCAGGCGCTTCCGGCCCTTCTTGCGGCGGCGCGAGAGCACCTCCCGACCCCAGCGATCGGCCATCCGTGCACGGAAGCCGTGACGGTTGACCCGCTTGCGGTTGCGGGGGCGATAGGTTGGCTGCATGCGAAAATCCCGTCCTTCAGTGAGCCGACAAACTTAGCGGCAAATCCCGCTTCAGGTCAAGGTTGACTTTTCCACAACGGTGCCGTAGCTTCGCACGCCCCAACAACATC
>JBGPVQ010000440.1:0-2602 GCA_041491785.1 Gemmatimonadota bacterium
CAGCGGCTCCCCGGGTACCCGCGTCCAACAGTCCACATCCACCAGCGTGCTGGCCCGGAGCAGCCAGGCGAGCTGTCCCCGGCGGCGGTTCTCCTCGGTGATGTGGGGATCACCCGGCTCGTCGCTGTAGTTGATTTCCACGGTCATTACCCGGCGGAATCGCCCGAAGATGTCCTTGAGTCCGGATTCGAGCGGCGAGAGGAAGCGCAGGTGCAATGCCGAGACTCGAAGTCCGTCGGCCCGAGCCCGGCTCACCGCCTCCTCGATGGCACCCTTGGTGCTGCCCCAGCCCACCACGAGCAGGTCCCCGCGATCCTCACCATACAGCGGGGGCGGCGCGAGCATTTGCTGCAGCACCGCGAGCTTCCGGCTGCGTAGGGTCGAGCCCCGCTGGTGGACGCCGGCGCTGTAGGCCACCCTGCTGGCCTCGTCGTGAGAGAGCCCGGTCACCGTGTGCATCCCGCCCCGCCGTCCCGGCACGATTCGCCGGGACAGTCCGGTGTCGGGATCCCAGGCGTAGGGCTTCTGGCCCTCGGAAACCGGGGCCAGGTCCGGTGGCTCGGCCTGCCAGCGCAGGTCCAGGGATGGCCGGGGGAAAGGAGTCACGCCGGTGGCAAGATTCGCGTCCGAAAGAACGATGACCACCGCGCGGAATACCTCGGCCAGGCGCCGCGCGGTGATCATGACGTGGAAGCACTCCTCGATGGTCGCCGGCGCGATCACGATGTGGGGCGCGTCGCCCGGCTGACCAAAGAGGGCCGCGAGCAGATCGGATTGCTCGACCTTGGTGGGCAGTCCGGTGCTCGGGCCGCCGCGCTGCACATCCACGACGACCAATGGGATTTCGGTCATCACCGCCAGGCCCAGGAATTCGGTCTTGAGCGCGAAGCCCGGACCGGAGGTGATTGTGAACGCCACCTTCCCCGCGTAGGACGCGCCGATCGCCACACCCACGGCTGCGATTTCATCCTCCGCCTGGTGGACTACTCCCCCGAAGCGCTCGAAGACTTCGCTGAGATAGTGGGAGACCGAGGTGGCCGGCGTGATCGGATACATGGCGCAGAGCTCCATGCCCGACGCGATGGCCCCCATCCCCAGCGCTTCGTTGCCGTTCATGACCACCAGGGGAGTCTGGTCGTCGGCCGGCGCCACCTCGATCCGGCAGTCGAGATGATGCTCGGCCCAGTCATAGCCGAGCTGCATCAGCGCCACGTTCTGGTGGAAGACCTCCTCGCTCTTCTTGCGGAAGGCATGGCCGATCTGCTCGCGGATGAGATCCAGGTCACGGCCGTAGATGCGGGCCAGCATCCCGAGGGCGAACATGTTCTTCCCCTTGCGGGGATTGTCGGTCACCGTCAGGCACTGCTCTTCCATCGGTACCGGAATGAGCCGGTAGGCGTGGCCGGACAGCTCGACCATCGCGGCGGACCACGCGGCCCGGATGTCGGCATCTTCCGCGGTGGACCACTTGTTCTCCACCAGGAGGATGGCATCGCGCGCCAGCGCGTCCACGCGGTGCCGGGCCAGCAGCACCTGCTCGTTGAAGGCGACGACCAAGTTGGTCTCATCGCCCCAGTTGGTGACCGGGCCGCTGCCGATGCGGATCCGGTTGCCGCTGGCACCCTCCGGCAGTCGCGGCGGCGGCTGGATTTCGGCGGGAATGATCTCCACCGTCCACACCCCGTTGCCCATGCGCGCTGAAACCTGGCCGAAGATCTGGCCGCACTTCTGGGCACCCTCACCGGGATCGGAAACCACCTCGACGGTGTGCTCGGACAGCCGAACCGTGACGGGTTCGGCGGGTGCCGCGACGGCGGCCAACACATCGGTCACAATGCCACATCCTTGGCCGTGGGATGAGACTCAGGGAGGGCTTGGGGACCCTCCCTCCGACCAAGGATGGCTTAGCGAATTGCAGCGTAAGGCGAATTTTGTGTGAAGACCTCTTACGGTTTCGGCGCCGGGGGTTCCGGAGTCGCGCGACATCGTCTAAGCTTGTCCTCACATGCTCCTTCGCGACTTCCTCGAGCCATCCGCCGTCAAACTCGACCTGACCTCGACCAGTAAGGACGCTGTGCTGGACGAGGTGGTGGCACTGCTTGGCTTGGACGAGCGGGCCACCCTGCAGCTGGCGCGCCTGCTCAAGCGGCGCGAGGTCCTCGGCTCGACCGGGGTGGGGCGCGGGATCGCCATCCCCCACTGCCGTACCCTCGCTCTCTCCCGCATCCGTCTGGCCTTCGGGGTCCACAAGGCCGGTCTTGAGTACGACGCGGTAGATCACAAACCGGTCCACATCTTTTTCCTGATCGTGGCCCCGCCGACCGAAGTCTCCAATCAGTACTTGCCCGTGCTCGGAAAGATCGCGCAATTCGCCCAGATTCCGGATGTGCCGGAGCAGCTGCGCTGTCTGTCCACGCCCGAGCAGCTCTTTCAGCTCCTCGAACAAAAGGGCGTCTGACGCTCCCTGACACCCGGGGCTCCGATATGCCCGGAGGAGCTGAGCCCGACTCGAGGGCTCGGCGCTGCCGTGGATTGCTCGCCGTGCCAAATTCAGCGCCGCCGCGCCGGTCCGCCCCGGAGGGCTCACGTCCTTCGCCCGGAA
>JBGPVQ010000441.1:0-2586 GCA_041491785.1 Gemmatimonadota bacterium
CGCGAACTCGACGACATTTTCGCGCTGGAGGAGGAAATCGCCCGGACGATCGTGGCGGCGCTGCGGGCCCGCTTTATCGGCGAGGTGGCCGACCCGACGCCCAAGCGCTACACCGACAATGTCCACGCGTATCAGCTCTACCTGAAGGGGCGCTACGCCTGGAACAAGCGAACCGCCGAAGGAATCGTCGAGGCGATTCGCTACTTCGAGGCGGCGATCGCCGAAGATCCCGCCTATGCGCTCGCCTATACCGGCCTGGCCGACTGTCACGCCCTCCGCGTGGACTACCGCGGTGCCCCGGTCACCGAGGGAATGCGGTGCGCCCGGGAGGAGGCCCTCCACGCCCTCGCCCTGGACGAGGGGCTCGCCGAGGCCCATACCTCCCTCGCTTGGGTGATGTTCATCCACGACTGGGATTGGCCCGGTGCTGCCCTGCACTTCAGCCGGGCCATCGAGCTCAACCCGCGCTACCCCACCGCGCGGCAATGGCGCTCGTGGTTACTGACCGCAATGGGCCGCGGCAACGAGGCGATCGCCGAGGGCCGGATGGCGCAGGAGCTGGACCCCGCCTCGGTTTCGATCCGTCGGTCACTGGGCTGGCTGTACTACTACGAGCGGCGGTACGGCGACGCGGTACTGCAGCTCCGCCACGCCCTGGCGATGAACCCCACTTCCGATGAGACCCAGTGCATTCTCGGATTGGCTTATAGCAACCTCGGGCGGCTCGACGAGGCGGAGCAGATGCTCCGGGAGGCCCATGCCGGTGCCCGGGGCGAAAACCACCGCGCCTTCGCCGCCCTCGCCCGGATTGCGGTGATCCGGGGCAACCGGGCCGAGGCCGAGGCGGCACTGGCCACGCTGGAGGAAACCGCGAAGGTGCGCTACGTCTCGCCGGCTGATTTCGCGCGGGTCCATCTGGCGCTGGGCAACCTCGACGCCACCTTCTCCTGGATCGAGCGGGCCCGGGTGGAGCGGAGGGGCTGGCTGGTCTATCTCAAGGTCGATCCGCTGCTGGATCCGATCCGGGACGACGCACGATTTGTCGAGATGGTGCGGAGGATGAACTTGGACTGATCAGAAGCTCCAGCCGTTGCTCATCGTGAAGCGGAAGCCGTCCGGCCCGCCGGCGAAGTTGAGAACCAGCGGTGCGCTCCGGAGAATCCGGATTGCCAATCCGCCGCCGCCACCCAGGTTCCAACCGCCGAACGCGATCCGCCCGCCCTCGGCATAGGCCCGACCGGCATCGGTGAAGGCGATCAGGGTGATCGCCCCGTAGTCGCCCAGGTCGAGGAGGTTGTGCCGCACCTCGAGACCGGCAAAGAAGAGCCCCCGTCCCGCGAATCGCCCCGGGACGAAGCTCCGCTGCGATTCCGCGCCGCCGTAGACCGGGACCTCGCGCTCCCATTCGGGGAACCGATAGCGCGCGTCGAGGGGGGCGTTCCTGCCGACGCCTCGAAACGCGACCCGCCCGGCGATCACGGTGCCGTCGCGGGGCGAGACATAGCCGCGGAGGTGGGCATAGCCCCCGAGGTAGCCAGGGTCGGTCAACGCCGCAACGTAGGGAACGGCGGCCGCGGCGGCGAATGGCGGGATGAACCGTTCCTCAAATCGTCCGGTGCCTCCGGACAACCCCGCCTCGAAGAGCAGACCTTTGCTGGGGAGGTACTCGTTGTCCCGGGTATCGAGCACCAGGGAGACGCGTCCCGTGACGTCGGTGCTGTTCAGCGGGTCGCCGAAGTAATCCGAAGCGAAGAGAGTGCCATCGGCCACGGAGGATAGACGGGAGTGTTCGACGCCGGCGCCGACCGCGCCCATGAGCGGCCCGGCGATCCGTCGAGTCGCCTCCCCGCGGGCGAAGTACCGGGTCCGGCGCACCTGGTAGAAATCGTCCGGGTACGCGCTCCGCGGAGTGAAATTCTCGTTCGAACCGTCGGGGCCGCGTCCGTAGTATCCGAATCGATCCTCGCGGACCGCGCCGAGATCCGCGGCAACGCGCCAACCCTTCACCAGGAGCGGCGCGCGGAATTTCGTGGTGACGAACCAGCTGCCATGAAGGCTCGCGCCGGCCTCGGCGGTGAAGACGCCGTCAAACGGCACCCTGGCCTCGTAGTCGGCTTGACGGGCGAACTGGTAGTGCGCCACCAACTCGAGACCGGTGGACGGATTGCCCAAGAGGTAGGGGTAATAGCTGGCTCGCCACGGCGCCGTGCTCTGGGCCGCGAGCGGCGCCGCAGCCAGCCCGGCCGCCAGTAAGAGGCTGGACCGTCGCACCGGACTACTGCCGAGGGTAGAGCGAGGCACCATCCAGCGTGCGCGCTCCGTTGGCTTCGTCGCAAGCGGCGTATCGGGTCGGGAAGAGTCCGGCGCAGCCGTACTCACCCGCCTTGTTGACGGCATAGTACTGGATCTGGAACCGGGGGAGCCCCTTCTCGTCGAGCAGGCGTTGCGGCGCCATGGCGACGACTCGCTTGAGCGTTGCCAGACAGGCGTCGGCGGGCTTCATCCCCCGGCGCATGTGCTCCACCGTGAGGAATCCGCCGCAGACCATGATGTTCGCCTCGCCGAGTCCGGTGGAGCCGGCCGCAC
>JBGPVQ010000442.1:0-2581 GCA_041491785.1 Gemmatimonadota bacterium
CCAGAGACTTGCCGGGTCCCCCAGCAGGAGTCGCGGCGCCGTCTCGCCCGGGGGAAGCCAGGCCCGAAGGCGGAGGTCAGGGGCCGGGCGGCCGTCACGGCCCATCGCCGGCACCCGGGTCACTCGCAGGCGAAGTCCGACCACGCGCAGGTATCGATTGAAGTCGATGGCGTGTCCGCTCCGGACGTGGGCGTCGAAGAACGGCGTCACGCTGCAGCCGCAGGTCCGGGCCACCGTCCGTTCGATGTCGCGGCCGGTGAATCCCCGCTCCCCGGAGAACTCCTCCAGCATGGCACGCATGACATCCTCCATCGAGTGGCGGCCGTCGGTCGCGTCGCGCACGATCAGATCGAGCATCGTGCCGAGGAGCTCGCCCTGGAGATGGGTGCTGGCGTCATAGTCGCCCAGAGAGCCGGGCGGGGCATTGTACGCTACGCGGCTCACCTGCTCGGCGGAGAACCGGGAGTTGCCCGGGCTCGCGAGGTAGCGGCCGATTAGGCCGGCGAGATGGGCGGTGCGCGTCGAATCGAAGGTCGGGAGCCCGGCACGCCGCAGGAACCGGTCCGCGTAGAACATGGTCAGGCCTTCGCTCCACCACAGTCCGGCCACCGGTGGCTGGGTTCGGTAGTCCACTCCCCGGTATTCGGCCGGGCGGATCCGCATCAGGTTCCAGGTATGGAAGTACTCGTGGGCCGATTCGGCGAGGAGGTCGGTGAGGCCCTCCGCCAGCGAGGCGCTGGGCGCGCCGATCGACACCGAATTCAGATGCTCGAGGGCACCGACCGCGCCGTCCTGCAGCATGAAGGTGTATTCGCGATATGGCGCTCGGCCGAAGAGCGCCACGGCCTCGCGAGCTAGCCGCTCGAGGCCGCTCACCAGGCCCAAGGTGTCGAACGGCACCGCGTCGGGGAGAGGCCAGTAGATCACCCGGTGCGGCACACCGTCCACCGAGAATCGCCAGGTCCGGTACCGTCCCACCAGGACGGGGGAGTCGATCAGGACTTCGACGCTCGGTGCGAAGAAGACGGCGGGATCGGCGGTGGATTCGAGGCCGGTGGCCGCACCCCACCCGGCGGGGAGTTCCAGCGTGACGTACGAGGGGGCGAGCTCGGCACCGACAAGGTACATGAAGGAGTGGGGTCCGCCGACCAGGCCGCCGGTAGGTGAGAGGAACGGAATCCATCCGGAGCGCCGGGGATTGGACTGGGCCGGCAGGTGGATGCGATAGCGAACCACCGCCTCACCGCCCGGAGCGCCAACTCGCCAGAGAGCGCTATCCTCCCGCACGACGGTGGCGTTTCCACCCCCCGCCTCGATGCGCAGGTCCTCAAGGTAGCGGAAGAACCGGTCGTCGTACTCGGGGTGCGCGGCCATCGCGAGATGAAAAGTGTCGGGCGCGCCGCGAATCCGGATTTCCACGCTGTAACGGGTCAGGTCGGCGGAATCCACCCGCAGGGCATAGCGGACCACCGGTTGGGTTCGGGCGAACCGGACCTCGACCGCATCGACCGGATGGCGGAACGGATGCTGGGCCTGCGCCCGGGGGGCAACGGAGAGCGCGGTCAGGAGAGCAAGGGTGAATCGGCGCATGCTGGGCACTCCGGGTCGGGCTGGACGGTCGAAGCTGCCGCTCGAGATGGAGCACGTTCTCGGACGCTGTGATGCCGGTCGAGGCCATTCGGTTTGGATGGCCGTCGAGCCTCCCTTGCGCCCCCTTCCCCCGGGCGTATCGTTCATCGCTTCAACCCCTCGGGGCACACCGCGTGAAGGGCCAGCACCCCATCGGCGTCACCGTCAACGGGACCCGCTACGAGCGGAGCGCCGAGCCGCGTCTCCTGCTGAGTGATTTCCTCCGCCATGAGCTGGGTTTGACCGGCACCCACGTGGGCTGCGAACACGGGGTCTGCGGTGCCTGCACCGTGCTGCTGGACGGCGAGGCGGTGCGCTCCTGCCTGGTGTTCGCGGTTCAGGCCGACGGCCGCATGGTGGACACGGTCGAAGGACTCGCCGTCGCGAACGCGCTCCACCCGATTCAGCAGGCCTTTCACGAGGCCCACGCGTTGCAATGCGGCTTCTGCACGCCCGGCATTCTGATGACCCTGGTGCCGTTCCTCCGTGATCATCCGTCTGCCGACGAGCGCCAGATCCGGGAGGCCCTCTCCGGCAACCTCTGCCGCTGCACCGGTTATGCCAACATCGTCGAGGCGGTGAAACTGGCCCTCGCCCGCGGCGCGGGGCACACCCCGTGACGGCCGCTCGCCGCTACCTGGGCCAGCGCACCCTGCGCCTGGAGGACGCTAAGCTCCTCACCGGCCGCGCCCTCTTCGTGGACGACGTCCAGCTTGCCGGTATGCTCCACGTGGCCTTCCTCCGGAGCGAGGAGGCCCACGGCATCCTCAAGGGCGTCGATGCCTCCGCCGCGCGGGCGCGGCCCGGGGTTATCGCGGTGTACACCGCGGCCGATCTGGGTGACTACTGGAAGCCGGGACCGCTCCTGGTCCCGCCGCCGCCGGTGCCGGGCCTGGTATTTCACGCGGCAACCCAGGTGCCGCTGGCACGCGACAAGGTGCGCCATGCGGGC
>JBGPVQ010000443.1:0-2572 GCA_041491785.1 Gemmatimonadota bacterium
CCTGGCCGGCAGCGATTACCCCCACCAGATCGGGAGCATTCCACGAATGCTCTCGAGCATCCGGTCGCTCCAGCTGCCCCAGGCCGATGAGGCCAAGATCCTGGGCGGCAACGCTGCACGCCTGCTGGGAGTCTAGGAGGGCTCCGATGTCCACCACGACCGCCCTCGGCATCCCCGAGCTGGCGGGCCTCGCTACCTACACGGAGGCCGCCCGGATCGGGTATTCGGTCGAGGAGAACGTCCGCCGCCTTCTTCGCTATCAGTGGACCGAGCGAAGGATCATGACGACCCTGCTCTCCCACCTGACCGCGCAACCGGTCTGGGAGGTGAAGTGTGGGTACGCGTTGCATCAATGGCAGGCCGCCGAGCACGCCGACGGGCTCCGCCGGCGCATCGGCGAGATGCGCCATCCGGTGCCGTCCCTCGACGCCGCACCCGAGCAGCAGTTGGATACTTTTCTGCAGGAAGCCCTTCGCTCGAACGACGGGGTCGAGCTGCTTGCCGGGACCTACGGCGTAGCGTGCGGGTCACTCGCCGCGGCGTACCGAGAACATCTGGCCGAAAGCAACCCGCTGGTAGATCAGCCGACCCGGCGGATCCTTCGGGCGGCCTTGATCGACCACGAGGAGGCGCTGGCGTGGAGCGCCGCCGCCCTGGAGGCGCTCACCCGGAACGATCCAGAGGCGAAGCAGCGCGCCACGGCGTGGCAGCGGCATCTGCGGTCGTATCTCGACGCGGCGGGAGGGATCGGCGGGCCGCCGCCGCAACGGTTGGGCCGGGAGCTGCCCGCGCCCCGGAGTGCTCAGCCGTTCGTTGCGGATTTTCATCCCCGGCGCGACGGCCGGTTCACCGGCCAGTACAATTTCGAATTCCCTCCTCATGTGGTGTACAACGACGCCCGGGTGCCCGCCGACGAACGGAACCTCGCGCTCCTCGCCAAGCGCACGCTGGAGATGGACGTCCCGGAGATGATGGCGTCTATCCTGGTCGAACGCCCCGATCAGCCGTGGGAGTTTCAGCTCGACTACTCGCGACAACTCTGGGACGAGGCGCGGCACGCCATGATGGGGAGCGTGGCCCTGGAGGCCCGCGGGGTGGACTGGATGAAGATTCCCCTCAACGTCGGCTTCGCGCTCCGCCTCAACCTCCATGCCAATCCGCTGGAGCGGCAGATCCTGCTCTATGCTATCGAGCAGTCGCTGATGCCGGCGGAGACCGGGAAGCGCTTCGAGTATCAGACCGCGCTCGATGCGGGGGACGCACTCTCCGCCCATTTCCATGACTACGACTGGGCCGATGAGGTGCTCCATGCGCAGATCGGGCGGCGCTGGCTCCGGCGCGAGGGATTGACCGCCGAGACGGCCACCGAGCGCGGAGACGCGATCCACCAGCGCACCTGGGCGGCGCTCGACCGATATAAGCATCTCGGCCGGCAAACCGACTGGTGGGACGAGATGGTGAGGCGGGTCCTGGGCCGCCCGAGCGCCCTCAAGCCCGAGGAGCGTGGGGAGCTCCGGATCATCGCGGAATAGGCGGGCCCTCGATGAACGGTCCAGCCGTCTCGCCGCCCCGGCGTTTCACCTTCCATCTGATTCCCCACACTCATTGGGACCGGGAGTGGTATCTGACGCGCGCCGGCTTCCAGGCGCGTCTGGTCCCGGTGCTCGATGCGGCCCTCGACCAGCTGGCGCGGGATCGCCGCGCGCGCTTCGTCCTCGACGGGCAGACCGTGCTGCTGGGGGACTATCTGGAGGTCCGGCCCGAGAGCGTGGCGCGGGTCGTGGACCGGGTCCGCCGCGACGGCCTCGAAATCGGCCCCTGGTACGTCCTCTCCGACCTACTGATTCCCTCGGCGCAGTCGTTGTACCGAAATCTCGAAGAGGGCGCTCATGACAGCGCCCGATTCGGAAAACGGCTCGATGTGCTCTACAGCCCCGATGCCTTCGGCCATCCGGCGGGGCTCCCCACCCTCGCTGGCCGGTTCGGAATCAAGTACGCCGTAGTGCGGCGCGGTCTGGGGCGGCCACTGGTCGAGGACCGCGATCTCTACCGATGGGAAGCGGCGGGCGGGGAGAGTGTCCTCGTCTACCATCTGCCCGCGGGGGGCTCCGACCTCGCGATCGACCTCGCGGAGGCCGGGGCGGATTTGGCGCGCCGCTGGGTACCGCTGCGGAAGGAGCTGGTCGGGCGCGCGGTTACCGACCAGATCGCGGTTTTTCTCGGGGCCGATCACCATCCGATGGTCGAGGGGGTGTCGGGCTTCCGCGCCCGGCTCCAGGCCCTCGAGAAGAACCACACGGTGCGGGTGAGCGGCCTCGGAGAATTCTTTCTGGCGGTGGAGCGCGCCCGCCCGAAGGCCCCGGTCATCCGGGGCGAGCTCCGCCGCATCGACGGGCACGCCTGGGTGTTGCAGGGCGCGCATTCCACCCGGGCGCGAATGAAGCGACGGCATTCCCGCGTGGAGCTCCTGCTGTCCCGCATCGCGGCGCCGCTCGCGCGGCTAGCGCAGGAACAGGGCGGGAGGGATCGCGCCGGACTGGTCCGCCTCGCGTGGCGCAGCCTGCTGCAATGC
>JBGPVQ010000444.1:0-2568 GCA_041491785.1 Gemmatimonadota bacterium
ACCGACCAGAGAAAGAAGAGGCGGGCGGGCGCGTCGAAGTTCCCGCCGTTGGGAAGCGGCTGCCCGTCCCATTCGTCCCACTCATGGCCAAGCCGGCGATCCACCTCCAGGTGGATCAGCTCCGGCCGATTCGTGGTCTCCGCCATGGCCTTATAATACCCCCATGTCGGCCCCGCCGAACGCCGCAGCCGTCCCCGCGGCCGTGCCACCCCTCCCCGCCCTCAACGGCATCGGACGCAGCGACCTCCGCGCCCGCTCGGCGTACTCCGAAGGGGCGGGGATCTACCGGATCATACCCGCCGCGGTGGCTGTTCCATCGACGACCGGAGCGCTGCGGGACCTGGTTCGCTGGGCGGTACAACGCCGGGTTTCCCTGGTGCCCCGAGGGGCCGGAAGCGGGATGGCGGGCGGCAATATCGGTCCGGGCGTGATCGTCGATCTCACCGCGCTCGATGGCTGCCCTCTCGAGGTGCGACCCGAGCTCCGCCGGGCCTATACCGGGCCGGGCGTGCCACTCCAGGAGCTCAACGAGGAGGCCGCCCTCCACGGACTCCGGCTTCCTCCCGATCCTTCGAGCGCCCGGTTTGCCACAGCGGGCGGAATGGTCTCCACCAACGCCTCGGGCCCGCGGACGGTCCGCGCCGGCAGCGTGCGCCACTGGGTCGAGGCGGTGGAGATGATCACTCCGGATGGCGAGACCCTCACGCTCCGGCGGGGAGCCGCACCGCGTCGCTGCGCCGCGGTCGAACGTTTTTCCCGGGACGCGGAACCGGCGCTCCGATCGGCTCGCGAGACGATTCTTTCCCGGTTTCCCAAGACCCGCAAGAACTCCTCCGGCTACGCGCTGGATGCCTGGCTCGCGTCGGGGGACCTCCTCGACCTGGTCATCGGCGCCGAGGGGACCCTCGGGATCCTCACCGGCATCGAGTGGCGGCTGGTGCCGGTTCCCAGCCGGCGCGCCGGCCTCCGCGCCGCGCTCCGCACCGCCGAATCCCTGGGCGATCTGGTCCCGGCGCTGCTTCCGCTCGATCCCGCCGCGGTCGAGTTTCTCGATGCCAGCTTCTTGTGCTTCGTGGGTCAGCCGATGCCCGACAGCGCCGGCCTCCTCATGGTGGAATTCGAGGGTGACGAGGGCGACGCGCTGGCCGACCGGCTCGCCGAGGCGCGCCGGGTGGTCGCTCCGCACGGCTCCGACCTCCGGGAGGCCTCGGGCGAGAGCGCCCTCGAGGATCTCTGGGCCATTCGCCACGCCGCGAGCCCCACGCTCGCACGGCTGGGCGAGGGGCGGCGGTCGATGCAGGTCATCGAGGACGGGTGTGTCCCGGTCGCCGCCATCGCCCGCTACATCGCCGCGATCCGGGGGGCGGGAAAACGTCACGGAGTCGAGTTGGTGGTCTTCGGCCACGTCGGTGACGGGAACATTCACGTGAATCTGCTGCCCGACATCAGCGTCCCTGGGTGGGAACAGCGGATCACCGCGATATTCGACGAGGTCACCGAGGCGGTGGTGGCCCTGGGCGGCACCGTGAGCGGGGAGCACGGTGACGGACGCCTCCGCGCCCGGGCAATGCAGGCGGTCTACGGACCGGAACTCGTGGGCCTGTTCCGGCTGGTGAAGGACGCGTTCGACCCGGTGGGGATCATGAATCCCGGTGTCAAAATCCCCACGTTCGAGGAGCGGCCGTTCGCCTCGCTCAAGGTGGGCGCCGCCGCGGCGCCGATCCCGGCGGACATCGAGGCCTCCCTTCGAGACCTCGAGCGCAACGCGCGCTACGCCGTGAGTAGATTGGAGCTCGCGGACCTGCCGGACGACGGTCGAGAGTCGGCCACCAACCGTCCGGTCGAACCCCCCAGCCGCTGACCGCCATGCGCCAATACCTCGAACTGATGCGGCACATCCGGGATCACGGCCGTCCCAAGGACGACCGAACCGGCACCGGTACGCTCAGCGTGTTCGGCTGGCAGATGCGCTTCGATCTGGCCGAGGGTTTCCCACTGGTCACCACCAAGAAGGTGCACCTCAAGTCCATCGTCCACGAGCTGCTCTGGTTTCTTCGCGGAGAAACCAACGTCCGGACCTTGAATGAGGTGGGGGTTTCCATCTGGAACGAATGGGCCGATTCGCGGGGAGACCTTGGACCTATATATGGATACCAGTGGCGCTCCTGGCCGACGCCCGACGGCGGCCACGTCGATCAGATCGCCGAGGTCGTCCGGCAAATTCGTACTACGCCCAGTTCGCGCCGGATGATCGTGAACGCCTGGAACGTGGCGGATCTGCCGAAAATGGCGCTGGCTCCCTGCCACACGATGTTCCAGTTCTACGTGCTCGACGGCCGGCTCTCCTGCCAGCTCTACCAGCGGAGCGCGGACGTCTTCCTCGGCGTGCCCTTCAACATCGCCAGCTACGCATTGCTCACGATGATGCTCGCGCAGGTGACGGGGCTCGCGCCCGGGGAATTCATCCACACCTTCGGCGACGCCCATCTCTACCTCAATCACCTCGACCAGGTGAACGAGCAGCTTTCCCGGCAGCCGAAGGCCCTGCCCCGCCTTCGCATCAATCCC
>JBGPVQ010000445.1:0-2563 GCA_041491785.1 Gemmatimonadota bacterium
GAGGCGGTGGCCGGCGTCACCCCCAGGCGCTCGGCCAGGTCCCCCACGGCGATGGGTGCCACGGGGTCCAGGTGGTCGAGCAGGCCGGCGAGGTGGGTGGAGAGGCGGCGCCCGGAGCGGGGGTCCCGCACCTCGCGCCGCCGGCAGGCGGCGTGGATGGTGGGATAGGCCGCGAGGACGGCGCTGACGTCGTGGTCGAGCACCGTCGCAAACTACTGATTTTAGTTTGATTAGTCAAATCAAATTATTATCCGAAACCGCACCGCCCTTGCCCGCGTCGGGGAGTTGGAGCAGTCTTCACCCCGTAGCCGGCGTGGCCCGGACGCTCTCTCATGATTCGCCTCTTCGCTCCTCCCACCCGCGACGTGTTCATCCGTCCCGACGGGGTCACTGCGACCAACCTCGTCCTGCACATCCTCGCGTTCATCGCCCTGTTCTTCCCCCTGCAACGCGCCGCCAAGGAAAACCTCCTCGACCGCCTGGTGGTGTTCCTGGTCCCGCCCGACGAGGTGGGCACCCGGGACCGCGGCGAGGGGAAGGTCGCCTGGAACGTGGCCGCGCAGGATGCCGGCCTCTTCCGCCACGGAGCCGAGGACGCCGGGAACACCGACAACCTCGCGCCGCGGGGAAGAGTGCCGCTGCTCGAAGCCGCGGACCTGGAGGCCGCCAATCGACCGCTCCCCAGCGACAACGCCCTCACCGTCCTCGAGGTCGACAGCGCCGTGGTCCGCGATCCCAGCAGCAGCGCCCCGGAGTACCCGCCGCATCTTCTCCTCAAGGGAATCGAGGGTTCGGCGGCGGTACGGTACGTGGTGGACAGCACCGGCGACGTCGATACCCTGACCTACCGCGTGGTGCAGGCCACCGATGTCGACTTTGCCGTAGCCGTCCGCCGGGCGCTTCCGAACATGCGGTTTCACCCCGCCATCCGCGGAGGGCACCGGGTGCGTCAGCTGGTGGAGCAGACCTTCCGGTTCCGGGTGGTCCCCTCCGATACCGTACATCCGCCTCCGGCGTGACCACGGTTGATCTCAACGCCGACCTCGGCGAGAGCTTCGGGCGTTACGAGATTCCCGGGGAGGAGGAGCTCCTCGGCCTGGTCACTTCCGCCAACGTCGCCTGCGGGTTCCACGCGGGCGACCCGATGGTGATGCAGCGAACCATCTCCGCCGCCGTCGGCCGCGGCGTTACTATCGGCGCCCATGCGGGATATCACGACCTCGCCGGGTTCGGCCGCCGGGATCTGGCCGCCTCGCCCGCGGAGATTGCCGCCGACGTGACCTACCAGGTGGGCGCCCTGGACGGGTTCTGCCGAGCGGTCGGCGCTCGGGTCCGCTACGTAAAGCTGCACGGCGCGATGTACCATAGAGCCGCCCGGGATCGCGAGGTGGCCAAGGTAGTGGCCTTTGCGCTTCGCCAGCTGGACAGCGAGCTGGTGGTACTCGGCCCGGAGAGCAGCGCTCTGCTGCAGGCCGCGTCCGCCACCGGGCTCGACACCGCGCGGGAGGCCTTCGTGGACCGCGCTTATCAACCCGACGGCCAGCTGGTGCCCCGGGGCACGCCCGGCGCGGTGCTGGAGGACGTGGAGGCCGTCGCCGAGCGGGCGCTCCGGATGGTGCAGGACCGGTTTGTCGTAGCGATCGACGGGACCCGTTGTATCGTGCGGGCTGATTCGCTCTGCGTTCATGGCGACGGCCCCAAGTCGGTGGCCATCGTGCGCGCCGTGCGGCAGCGGTTCGAGGCGGAGGGGATCATACTCGCCCCGTTCGTGAAGTGACCCCCGCGACGCCGGCGGTCGTCCCGCTGGGCGAGGCGGCGTGGACACTGGTGCTCGGGGAGACGGTCGATCCGAAAATCCACGAACGGGTGACCGAGCTGGCCGCGCGAATCGCCGCCGCTTCTCTGCCCGGCATCCTGGAAATCGTGCCGGCGTACGCGGCGGTGACGGTGTTCTTCGATCCGGACCAGGCCGACGCCGACGAGCTGCGGCAGGCCCTCGGCTCCCTCAGTCGCACCGTCCCCTCGGCACCAGGAGTTGAGCGTCGTTCCGGTGGTTCGGAGCCGGCCGCTCCGACCCTCCCCGATTCCCGAACCATCATCATCCCGGTCCGCTACGACGGACCCGATCTCGATTTCGTTGCCCAGCGCACCGCTCTCGACCGCGCCGAGGTGATTCGCCGCCATTCGGCGCGAGAGTACCGGGTCTATCTCCTGGGCTTTGCGCCGGGCTTCGCCTACCTCGGAGATCTCGACCCCGCGCTGGTGCTGCCGCGCCGGGCCGAGCCGCGCACCCGGGTGCCGGCGGGCTCGGTGGCGATTGCCGGGGCGCAGACGGCGGTCTATCCGCTCAATACGCCCGGCGGCTGGCACCTGATCGGGACCACGCCGCTCCGGATGTTCGACCC
Source organism: Gemmatimonadota bacterium (assembly GCA_041491785.1). Taxonomy (GTDB): domain Bacteria; phylum Gemmatimonadota; class Gemmatimonadetes; order Gemmatimonadales; family GWC2-71-9; genus JABFSM01. Next base: position 2,406 of record JBGPVQ010000445.1, read on the forward strand.
GGTCCGTAACCCGGCCGCGCTCCTCCACGCGGGAGACCGGGTGCGCTTCGAGCCGGCCGAATGATCGAGGTCGTCAAGGCGCCGCCCTTCGCCACGATTCAGGATCTGGGCTGGGATACCGGCCGCGCGATCGGGCTGCCGCGGAGCGGCGCAATGGA
>JBGPVQ010000446.1:0-2558 GCA_041491785.1 Gemmatimonadota bacterium
CTGGATCCGCCCGCTGCGATGCGGGTGAGCCGGATGGTGCGGGGGTGGTTGGGGGCGACGGAGTAGGTCAGTCCTCCAGGATATTCGCGAAGAGGGCGGGGAGCCGGATTTCGAGCGCCTCCCGATCGGGCGAGGACTGCCAGCGGAGTAACTGGTCTTCCACCTCGGGGCGGTCGTCCTCCGGAAGCCAGCGCTCGATCATCCGGCCGTCGAGATCCACCACCCAGTACTCCGGGATGCCGGTACGTTGATAGTGGCGCCGCTTGACCAGCCGGTCGTACCGCGCGGATGACGGGGAGAGGATCTCGATCACCAGGATCGGGTTGGGGATCTCGTTCCATTCCCGCGGCGGCTGGCCGAGGACCGGCGGTAGCACGAAGAGGTCAGGCTGAGCGAGTTGGCTGCCGTCGAGGTGCAGGTCCGCCGGCGAGGTGAGGATCTGGCCAAGGCGATTCTGGGTGATATAAGGGAGCAGGATCGCGATGAAGCCGGTGACCGCCCGCTGGTGCAGGTAGGACGGCGCCGGCGTCACGAGGAGCTCGCCGTCGAACAGCTCGTAGCGATTGCCGTCGTCGGGAAGGGCCAGCACGGTTTCCCGGGTCCACCGGTCTTCTGGGTGCGGCATGCCCATATCGTAAATGCCTCGGCTAGGGGGCCGCAAGCTGTCATTCCTCATGGTGGCCAATTCCTCAATCGGCGGCTAACCCCAAACGCGCGCCCAGGTGTTCAATGCGTGCGAGCGCCGCCTGATTCGCCGCCGACCCGCGCCGAGATCGCGAGCCCCACTCCGCCAAGAATGATAACCGCCGAGGCCGCGAGCCGCACCGAAATCGGCTCGCCCAGGACTCCCACGCCGGCCAGCGCGGCGAGCACCGGGACCGCGAGCTGAATGGTGCCGGCGCGCGTGGCGGTGAGCTTCGGCAGCACGGCGTACCAGATCGCGTATCCGCCACCCGAGGCCACTCCACCCGACAGGGCCGCGGCGGCAACTCCTGCCGCCGAGAGATGCGCCTGCGGATACGCCGCCACGCCGAGCGCCAGCCCGAGCGGCGCGGCGAGAAGAAAGCTCTCGGCGGTCTGCCGGAGCGGCTGGTCGGCGCTTCGGCCTCTCAGTGAGTAGAGCCCCCACGCGATACCCGCCACCGCCATCAACGCCGCCCCCAGCGGCGAGGGCGCGGTGATTCCTGGCAGATTGAGATAGACCAACCCCGCCAGCGCGATGATGAGACCGGCCCACTCCCGCTGATGGGGGCGCTCGCCGGAGCGGAGTCCGGCGCCGATCATGGTGAGCTGCACCAGGCCGAACAGGATCAGGGCGCCGGTGCCGGTCGAAAGTCGAACGTAGGCAAACGAGAAGGGGGCGGCATAGAGGAAGAGGAGGAGTGCGGCGGTCCAGCGTCCGGTGCGCTTGGGCGCCGGGTTAGGGCCTGACCGGAGCACCAGGAGCCAGAGCACCAGCGCTCCGGACGCCAGGCGGATGGCGGTGAAGGAGGCGGGATCGATCCCCCCGGTCCGCAGGGCCACGCGAGCGAGCACGGAATTGCCCGCGAAGCACAGAAGGGCCACCGCGGCCAGCCAGTTCACGGCAGCGGCGGAGTTGTCGGTGGTGCGTGGCGGTGATGAGTCGCTTGTTCGTACCCATAGGCAAGCCGGACCAGCGTTGCCTCACTCCAAGGCCGTCCGAAAAGCTGGAGCCCCGCGGGGAGCACGCCGCGCCGGGTGTAGCCCATCGGAACGCTGATCGCCGGGAATCCGGTGCTGGGTGAGAACAGTTGGCTATTGTCTCCTGCCGGCGTGTTCAGATCTCCGATCAGCCTCGGTGGATTGCTCCAGGTCGGATACACCATCGCGTCGAGTCGTTGCGCGTCCATCAGTTCCAGCACACCGGTGCGGAGCTTGGCCCGGAATTCTTCCCGACTCTTGCACCCGCCGCTTAGCCCCGGCGGGGTATCCACCGCCTGCGAAGCGGTGAGTCGCACCTCGATCGAGGGATGGAAGCGGCGGGACTTGATCACCTGGTCCAAGCTCTTGACCGGGACCTTCTCGCCCTGCTGCGCGAGCCAGGCGTTGAGGTCGAACTTGAATGGGAGACAGCTGCCGCTCTGCTGGCGGCGCCAAGTGTCCAGGCTATCGACCGTCACCGAGTCGATAACCGTGGCGCCGGCGCGACGCAGATCGTCCAACGCCTTCCGAAACACCGCCAGCACTTCCGGGTCGGCGGTCGGCGTGTCATAGGCTTGGTGCAGCACGCCGACGCGGGCGCCCTTAAGACCGTCCGGGATGAGCGCCGCGGCGTAGTTCTCTCGCTGCCGGCCGTGGCCGGCCGCGGTGGCGGGGTCGTCGGGATCTTCGCCCACGATCACCTGGAAGACCGCCACCGCGTCGGCGACGCTGCGCGCCAGTGGTCCGGCGATATCCGCCGAGAGATTGAGCGGCACCACACCGGCCCGGCTGGTGAGGCCCATGGTGGAGCGGATACCGACCAGGGCATTGTGCGACGCCGGCCCCCGAATGGAGTTGCCGGTATCGGTGCCGAGCCCGACCTCGCCGAAGTTGGC
>JBGPVQ010000447.1:0-2555 GCA_041491785.1 Gemmatimonadota bacterium
ATCCGCGGCGGTACCTGAAGCTCCAGCGGGAACTCGGCGGCGGGGAGGTCATCCTGTCACGCCCGCTGGCGGAGTTGCGCGGGAGCCGGGGGGGTCCCTTGCCGGATCCGCCCGCGCCACCGGCTCGACCCGCCGATCGCATCGACGAATCTGCCCCACCCACGGCCCGACCCGCCGCCTCGAGCAAGGCGACCGACGCGAAGTCCTCCCAGCCCGACGACTGGCGCAAGAACGCCCCGCCCATTCCTGCCGAGCCGGGGCTCGTCGTGCTGGCTGCCGAGCGCGGCTTGATGGACGCGCCCCCGTCGTGGGAAAGCCTGAGCGATGTGGCGCGCACCGTGGCCGAATGCCGGAAGTGCTTCCTCTGCGAGGGGCGCAGCCGGACGGTTCCCGGCGAAGGCAGCGCGGAAGCCCGGCTCATGTTCGTGGGCGAGGGGCCGGGTCAGACCGAGGACGAGACCGGCCGGCCGTTCGTTGGGCGGGCCGGGGAGCTGCTGACCCAGATCATCGAGGCGATCGAGCTCCGGCGGGAGGATGTCTTCATTGCCAACGCGGTCAAATGCCGACCGCCCCAGAATCGGAAGCCGCTCCCCGATGAGCTGGCGGCATGCTGGCCCTACCTCGAGCGCCAAATCGAGCTGATCCGGCCGAAAGTCCTGGTCGCCCTGGGCGCGACCGCGGCGGCGGCGATGCTCCGTGTGAACCGGGCGCTCGCGGAATTGCGCGGGAAGGTACATTCCTATCGCGGCATCCCGCTGGTCGTGACCTACCACCCGGCGGCGCTCCTCAGGAACCCGAACTGGAAGAAGCCCACCTGGGATGACGTCCGTATCGCCCGACAGCTTCTCGACCGTTGAGCAGGCGCTCCGCGCCGCCCCCTGGAGTCCGGAGGCGGAGCAGGCGGTCCTGGGGGCCATGCTGCTCGACCAGGACGCGGCGCTGCGGGCGGCCGAGCTGCTGGACAATTCGATGTTCTATCGCGAGGCGCACCGGCGGCTGTTCCGGGCGATGGTCACCCTCACCGAGCAACGGGTGGTCATCGACCACATCACGCTCCGCGATGAGCTGCTCCGGCGGAACGAGCTCGAGTCGGCCGGGGGCGCCGAGTACCTGGCCGAGCTGGTGGATTCGGTGGCCACGCCGGCCAACCTCGAGCACCACGCCCGCATCCTTCGCGAAAAGTCGATTCTCCGCCGGCTCATCGAGGCGTCCACCGGGATCATCCAGCAAGCCTACGAAGGCCGCCTCGCGGCCACCGACCTGCTGGATCAGGCCGAGGGCCGGATCTTCCGGATTTCCCAGGAACGGCGTCAAGATGGTTTCGTCCGCATCAAGGAGATGCTTTGGCCGACGATGGAGCGGATCGAAACGCTCCATCGCAGCGGCATTGCGGTTACCGGAGTTCCGAGCGGGTTTGGAGATTTGGATGGGCTGACTTCGGGGTTCCAGAAGTCGGAGCTGATCATCGTGGCCGCCCGTCCCTCGATGGGGAAGACCGCGTTCTGCCTCAACATCGCCACCAACGCGGCCCACAAGGGCCACGGCGTGGCGATCTTTTCGCTGGAGATGTCGAAAGACGCCCTGGTGCAGCGGATGCTCTGCGCGGAGGCGATGATCGACAGCCAGGCGGTGCGGCAGGGAAGGATTCGAGATTCGGACTACCCGAAGCTGGCCCGCGCTTCGGGCATCCTGCAGCAGTGCCCGATCTGGATCGATGATTCGCCGGCGCTGACGCTGCTGGAAATGCGGGGCAAGGCCCGCCGGCTGCGGGCCGAATCGGAGGTCGGCATGATCGTGGTGGACTATCTCCAGCTCATGCGGAGCCCCGAGTACTCGGAAAACCGGGTCCAGGAAATCTCCGATATTTCACGCTCGCTCAAGGCGCTCGCGCGCGAGCTGCAGATCCCGGTCATCGCGCTGTCTCAGCTCTCCCGCGCCTCGGAGCAACGGGGTGGAGACCGGACGCCGATGCTCTCCGATCTCCGGGATTCGGGCGCGATCGAGCAGGATGCCGACGTGGTGATCTTCATCCATCGCGCCGAGATGTACAAAGATCTCCGGGAAAAGGCGGAGAGTGCCGGCACCAACATCGAGGGCGTGGCGGACATCCACCTCGCCAAACATCGCAACGGCCCGACCGGCAACTTCAAGCTGCATTTCCACAAGCAGTTCACCCGGTTCGACAGCCACTCCGAGCGCGAGGCCCCCTGACATGGCACGGGCGCGCTCGGTCTACCGCTGCGCCGAGTGTGGCCATGACCACCCCAAATGGGTCGGGCGGTGCGAGGCGTGCGGGGAGTGGAACACCGTCGCGGAGGAGCCGATCGCGGTGGCCGGCTCCCGGGCGCCGGCGCGGGGCGGCCGTCCGGGGGCGCGGGAAGCCGCGGTTCCGCAAGCCCTGCAGGACGTCGAAAGCGCCCGCCTGGTCCGCTGGAACACCGGGCTCCCCGAGTTCGATTTCGTTATGGGAGGCGGGATCGTGCCCGGGTCGATGGCGCTGATCGGGGGCGAGCCGGGGATCGGGAAGTCGACTTTGCTGCTCCAGGTGGCCGCCC
>JBGPVQ010000448.1:0-2545 GCA_041491785.1 Gemmatimonadota bacterium
CGATATGGAAGCGGAGGGGTTCCATCGCGTCGCTCATGTTGGGCTCTCCCCGATTGACGGTCCATCTCCGGCGACCTCCTGGCTGCCCTCCCCCGGATTCGCCCCCATCGTGAGCTCCGGACCGCCCAGCGGCTCGGTGTCGTCCGGCAGCGCCTGCTTGCCAGGCCCCGATTCGGCTTCCAGCGTCACCCGTTTCTGCCACTGCCGGTCGATGCGATGCGGCCTCCACGCCTTCACCGCAGCGGCGCCTGCGCCGATCCCCACCAGCGAGCCCGCCACGATGACCACAATCAGCCAGACCGGAGGCCAGCCACCGATGGTGAGGCGCACGATGGTCCCGGCGGGAGCGACAGCGCCCGCCGGGGGATCCTGCCGGAGCACCAGGCCGCGCTGGCTGGGGCCGGAGGGCTCCGAAGCGCGTTCAGCGCCGAGCCGGGCGGTCAAGAGAATCGACTCCGCCGCCGCGGTCGAGAGTCCGACCACGTTCGGCACCGTGTCCTGCGGTTGTGGGGGCGGTGGCGCGGCGACCTGCAGGGAGACGGCGCTGCCGGGAGGGGCCGGCGTGCCGGCGGCCGGACTCTGGGAGATCACCGTGTCGCGTCCCACGTTGGTCGATTGCACCGGCGTAATCGTGCCGGTGCGAAGCCCGGCGGCGCGGAGCAATGAATCCGCTTCGGAACGGCCGCGCCTCACCACATTGGGTACTCGCCGTGTCGGCGGCTGTCCCTTTTCCGTTGCCAGCGTGAGATCCACCGCGGTGCGGGACGGCACGACGGCGCCCGCCCCCGGGCTCTGGGCCGCTACCGTGCTGTCCGCGTTGGTGGGCGTGCCCGGCGTAACCGTGCCGACGGCGAGCCCCACGTCGACCAGCGTCTCCCGCGCCAGGCTCAGCCTGCTGCCCACGACGCTCGGGATAGTGACCGGCGGCGGCGGCACCGAGATCCGCACCGAGACGTCGGTTCCCCGGAGCACCGTCGCCCCAGCGAGAGGAGCTTGAGAGATCACCCGACCGGTCCCACCTTGAAGCGGAGCCGGGGTGACCGCTCCGAGATGGAGACCCACTCGCTCCAGTGCGCTGCGCGCCGCGGCGGGCGTGTTGTCCGTCAGCTCGGGCACCTTGACAAACCTGGACTGCACCGCGACCTGGAGAGCCACTCTGGTATTGCGCGGCACCGAGTCTCCCGCCTTCGGATTCTGGGAGAGCACGTGCCCGGGGGGAAGTTCGGTCTCGACCGAAGCCACCGGACCGGGAGCGAGCTCCGCCGCAAGCAGGATGTCATTCGCGCGAGCGAGCGTGTTCCCCACTACCGAGGGGACGGGGACGCGCTGCGGCTCGGGCGGCGGCTTGCTGGGATATTCGTACCAGACCCGGACCGCGCTGCCCCGTGATGCGTTCTTCTGCGCGCCCGGCTGCTGCCGCACGATCCGCCGGGTACCGCCCTCCACGAAGTTCGAGTCCACCCTGCCCAGCTTGAGCCCCACCGCCTGGAGCACCTCGGCGGCTCCGGCCACGGTGCTGTCCCGGAGCTCCGGCACCACCACGGGCGCGGCCTTGCCCAGCCAGAGATCCACGAAGGCACTACGGGGCAGTCGGACTCCCGCCTCGGGGAACTGTCTCACCACCTTGCCGTCGTTCGCTTCGTCCGGCACCGACTGGGTCTTCCCAAACGAGAGCTTGGCGAGCACCAGCAGGATGCCGGCACCGAGGTGGGTCTGGCCGACCAGATTGGGCACCGTCGTGGAATCAAGCCCTGGATCCCGGTCGCCGCGCACGTCATCATGTGACGGGGCGGGGCCGGAGGACACGGTAAGGTCTACCACGATGCCGGGATGCACCTGGGTCTCCGGGCGGGGAGCCTGATCGATGACCTCGCCGGACGGCTGGGCGGAAGCGACCCGGTGAGACCGCCCCCGGAAATGGAGATTGCCGAGCAGCCGGAGCGCACTGTCGACCTTGAGGCCGATCAGGCGGGGCAGCGGCACCGCCTGTGCCGGCACCATCGTCTGTCGGCGGGAAGCCGCACCGACCGGAGCCGGCGCGATCAGCGCCAGCGCAAGTCCGGCCAGCATCCATCGAGCGAGTCTCATGATCAGGAGAGCAATAGCCTTTCCGCGTTTCCGAACATCGGATGCGCTCCGAATGCGTGCTCCAGCTCCCGCCAGTTCACCGCAATCAGATTGTCCTGCGGCACCGCCACTCGGCTCAAGTCCCCATCCACCATCATCGCCTTGAAGTCATTGAAATTCTCGGCGAGATCCGCCGACAGCTCGAAGACCGGCACCGGGAAGTCGCTGCCCGCGAGGAGCAGATCCGGCGGCAGCGCGCGAATGTCGTCAAAGTAGCTCTTGCGAAACGGGGTCACGATCGCGGAGACATCGGCGTAGCATTTCCCCCGCCGTCCTGGGGAGGCCGCCGTCTCGGCAAGCAGCGCCTTCACCACCGGAAAGTCGGAGTGTTCCGCGAGGCCCAGGATCCTGGGGGCAAAGTAGGGCAGCCCGCAGTGGGCCAGGATGATGGTCGCCCCGGCATCGAGTCCGGCCTGGA
>JBGPVQ010000449.1:0-2541 GCA_041491785.1 Gemmatimonadota bacterium
ACCCTCGGCCTGGGCCTGGGCTTCCCGAATGAGCACCTCGCGTTCCCGATCCACCTGGGTCTGGGTTTCGGTGCGCAGCTGTTGGGCCGACACCAGGGCGTCGTTCATGGCCCGCTCCCGGTCCCGGTAGGACTTGAGCTGTTCGCTCATGCCCTTGATCCGCTCGTCGAGCTGCACCCGGTCGCGGACCAGCCGGTCGATCTCCTCCGCCATCCGCTGCTTGAACTCCTCGACCTGGGTGGAGTCGAACCCTCGCATCACGCGCTGAAACTCCTGGGCGCGGACGTCGTGCGAAGTCAGGTGGAACGCGTCGTTGGTCATGGTGAGCGTTCTCCGAAGAGCAGGGTTCCCAACCGCACCATCGTGGCCCCTTCTTCCACAGCCACCGGGTAATCCCCGGACATTCCCATTGAGAGCTCGGGCAGAGCGTATCCGCCGGCTTGCATCCGGTCGCGCAGCTCGCGAAGCCGGCCGAACGCGGCGCGCTGCACCCGTTCGTCGTCGCTCTGCGCCGCGAGGGTCATCAGACCGCGCAGCTCGAGCCGGGGCAACGCCGTGATCACCTCGAGCAACGCGGGCACCGCCACCGGCTCCACCCCACCCTTCTGCGGCTCAGCGGAGCAGTTGACCTCCACCAGCACGGGCTGCCTGGAGCCCTCCGCGGCGCGGCGGTCGAGCTCGGCCGCCAGGTCCGCCCGGTCCACCGAGTGGATCAGTGCGAACCGCCCCACCGCCTGCCGGGCCTTGTTTCGCTGAAGCGTGCCGATCAGGTGCCAACGAACCGGCAGATCGCCCAGCTGCTCCTGCTTCGCCAACGCTTCCTGGACCCGGTTCTCGCCGATGTCCTCGAGCCCGGCCGCCGCGGCCGCGCGAACCGCCTCGGGGCCGTGCCCCTTGGTGACCGCCACGATCCGCACGGCGTGAGTCCAGCCCGCCTTGGCCTGGTGGTGCCGGATGGTGTCGCGGACAGCGGCCAGCCGCCCGGCGAGCCCCGGGAATTCCATAACCCTTAAATCTAAGAGGGGTTAGCGCCTGGTAGAAGGGAGCCCGCCACGCAACTGCTCGAGCATTCGGGCGATCGCCGGGTTGCTGGAAAGGGGGGCGGCCCGTTCCAGGTAGGCAATCATCCGGGCGGTGTCCCCCCGCTGCTCCATGGCGTAGGCCAACTGGGTGAAGGGAACTCCCAGCGTGCTGGAGATCCCGCTCGCGGTGCTCTCCAGGTCGCGCCGCGGGCCCGTGAGCAGGTCGGCGTAGCGGTACACCTGGGTCACCAGCCGGTCGGTTTGCGGGATGTCGAGCGGCGCCCCCATGAGCCGCCGCAGATCAAGATTGACGTTGTTGGTGTCGACCGGCTCGGGCTCGAGAACGAGGGCCAGCCCCCGCTGCACGATGAACCGGTCGAGGCCGTACGAGTTGCCGCCCGCCGTGAGCGCCCAGGCGATCGGCCGCCGGCCGAAGTTCTGCTGGATGACGCGGAGGGAGAGGAAGTCCTTTCCGTAGAGGGCGGTCTTGGCCGGAATCGTGGTCTGGTAGCGACCGACCGGAAGGGTCACGTCCTTGGGAAGCAGCTGCGGAGTGGCGAGGTTGATCTCCTGGTCGGTCATGTTGTGGAGCGGCCAGGTGGGTGCCACGGGGTGCCGGCCTCGCCAGATCGCGGGAGCCGTCGACTCGTCGAACGGCCGCACCGGGTTGTCCCGCAATTGTTGCATGTACCAATCGGTTTCCGCCAGCGCCAGACAGACTACGGTCACATCGCGCCGCACGCTTTCCACTTCCTGGGCCCACCAGAGCGGAAAGGTGTCGTTGTCGCCGTAGGTAAACAGGATGCCATAGGGCGGCACCGAATTCAGCACATCGTAGGCAAAGTCTCCCGGCAGCCGGGCGTCGGGGCCGTGACGCCGGTCGGTTTCCCGGAAATTGAGCGCGTACGGCATCAGGGCGATGAGAAACAACGCCGGTGCGGCGCGTCGAAGCCGCGTCCCCGCCCCCGCCGTGAGATCCCGAACCAGCGTCAGGAGGCCGAGTGCCGCCCACAGCCCCCAGACCACGAAGCTCACCACGAAGAAGTAGTCCCGATCCCGTACCTCGTGGTCGTCGGGATTGGGATATGTGGCGTACCCCAGACTGAATCCCGGCTTGAAATTCATGTAGGCCACCAGGCCGAGTCCCGTCACCAGGAACAACACCAGGAGCAGCCATGCACCGCTCCGGTCACTCCGCCATTGCGCGAAAAACCCTCTGAGCCCGAGCGTGAGGAAGATCAGGGTGACCCCGGTACGGAGCGCCGCCGGGATCGGCTTGGCCCATTGCCAGTCGAAATACTGCATGTAGTTGACCAGCTGCAGCCCGACCAGCCCAAGGGTCCGCCCGGTATTGTCGGGGCCATGCAGCTGGGTGGGGTTGTCGAACGGCGTCCGCGGCGGATACTGGGCCCGGCGGATCACCGCCATGAGCGCGTTCCAGGTGTCCGGCCCCGCCTCATTGATCATGGGGTGCTGGGCTGACCGCAGGTAGAGGTAGAGGTACGGCGTCACGCCGATC
>JBGPVQ010000450.1:0-2525 GCA_041491785.1 Gemmatimonadota bacterium
CGGGCGATGGTCCGAGCCAGCCAGGTCCGGAGCCGTTGGGCCGGCGAGGGTGCTCCCGGTCGCGGCGAAACCCTGCTGACCGCCAGTATTCCATCCCCGCGTCCGCCGAATCGGGGGGACGGGATCCACCGCCCGGAGATCAGCCAGTGCGAGCCGGCGGGGAGCAACCGCTCGCTCCGGACCCGCACCGTGATGTCCCCGGTGCACCGCAGGCTCTCGACCTCCGCCGCGGCAACACCGTCTTCCACCGGCTCGAGCAGCCGGACCGAAACGGAAATTTCGGCGGCGGGAAGCCGGGCGGCGCAGCTTCCGCGTTCGGCGCTGCGAGCGGCCAGGCCCAGAAGGAACCCCAGGACGGCGGCCCGGGGAAGCCACTCGAGCGGCCGCCGCCGGGCCGCCAGGATGGCGACCGTCAGAACCAGGACGACGCCTGCGGGTGCCGGAAAATGCGAGAGGCCGGTCGCGAGACCGGCCTCGAAGGAGGTCACCAGGAGGACGACCGGGTGGGGCCTCATGGCCCCACCGGCCGCCCTAGGATGTCAGCTGTTGCACGCCTGCCTGCTTGCATCGCGGAGAGTCGGTAACCCGGCGGAAGCCGTCCATGACCGCCACCTCGATGGCGGCCCGGTTCTGTTGCTTGTCGAGATTGAGCTCGGTGATCACCGTGCCCTCGAGGCTGGCCACGTACCGAGCGGGCAGCCGGTTGAGCGCGTAGACCAGAACGTCGGCGGAGCAGACGTCGCAGCCGCAGAATTTGGGGAAGTGGCCCCGCAACGCGTCGTACGCCTCGTGGACGTGCTCTTCCACCTTGTTGTGAATCTTCATAGGAGGGCCAGTTCGGGGCTAACTACCGCCCCGGTGAAAGTGGAACCCGTCGTTCCGGTGAGCCGCACCGTGTGATACTCGCCGATGGCCGCCGCGGGGAGGTCGAGCAGCACCAGATGATTGGTGCGGGTTCGCCCCAGCATCAGGGTGCCCCGGCGCGCCGACCGCTCGACCAGCACCTCCTGCAGGCTGCCGACCCGGCCAACGCTGCGGGCCCGGGCCTGCCGGCGCACCACTTCGATCAGCCGCGCCAGCCGGGTGGCGGCGACCTCCTCCGGGACGCGATCCCCCAGCTTGACCGCCGGGGTCCCGTCCCGGGGAGAATAGCGGAAGGTGTAGGCATCGTCGAATTCCGCTTCGCGCACCAGGGTGACCGTTTCCTCGAACTGAGCCTCGGTCTCTCCCGGAAACCCCACGATGATATCGGTGCTCACCGTAATTCCCGGCACGGCGGCGCGGAGCCGGGCCACCACCGCGAGGTACTTCTCACGGGTGTAGCGCCGGAGCATCCGCCGAAGCACCGCGTCCGCTCCGCTCTGCACCGGCAAGTGCACGTGCTCGCAGACGGCAGGCGTGGTGGCCATTGCCTCGATCACCCGGTCGGTAAAGTCGGTGGGATACGGGCTGGTGAACCGCACCCGCCGGATCCCATCGATGGCGCCCACGGCACGCAGGAGATCGGCGAAATCATCCCCCCCGTCAACATACGAATTCACGGTCTGCCCCAGCAGCGTGACTTCGGTGGTCTCCGCCGCTGCAAGTTCCCGCACCTCGCGCACGATGTCCTCGAGCTTACGACTCCGCTCCGGGCCGCGCGTATACGGAACAATGCAAAAGGTGCACTTATAATCGCAGCCCCGCTGTACTGTCACAAATTGTGCCGGACCGGGCGTGCGAACGGCTGGGACATCTTCGTAATGTTCCCAGCTGCGGAACTCGGTGTCGGCCATCCGCTCACCGGCGGCCGCATGGGTCAGCAATTCCGGAAGGTTGCGATAGGCGTCGGGCCCCACGACCAGGTCCACCCGGGGCACCTTCTCGAGGAGCAGGGGACCCAGGCGCTGGGCCATGCATCCCACCACACCGAGCACCGTGCCGGGCCGTTTGTAGCGCATCAACTCCCCCATCCGCCCCACCACCCGTTGCTCCGCGTTGTCTCGCACCGCGCAGGTGTTGACCAGCAGCACGTCGGCGTCATCCGGGCGCTCGGTCTGTTGATAACCGGAGCGCCCCAGCACACCGAGCATCAGCTCGGTATCCGCCACGTTCATCTGGCAGCCGTAGGTCTCGATGTAGACGCGCTTCACGGCCGGACCGAGATGCCGAAGGTGAGCAGCGTGGCACGCTCGCTGAATCCGGCGCCACCCTTCCGCCAGATCCGCTCCAGCGCCAGGTCCACGCCGGCCCGATCGCCGACGAAGCGTCGCCCGGTGCCGAACGACACCCCGGTCTCGCTCCCGGAGTCGCCCGCGCGGAGCGGGAACGGAAGTGTGGCGTGATGGAATCCCAGGCGGAGCGGGAGGTGTTGCGACCGCTTGGGGTCGGTGAGGTATTCGAACCCCCCGTCGAATTCGGTGGTATTGGTGCTGCCGACGCCGCCCTGCGCCACCAGATCGGCATTGGAAACCGACCAGTTCCGGAAGAGGACGCTCCCGGCCACCAGCACGCGGGCGCCAAGCTGCAGGCGCGCCCCGCCGGAG
>JBGPVQ010000451.1:0-2522 GCA_041491785.1 Gemmatimonadota bacterium
ACACGAAGTACATCTTCGTCACGGGCGGCGTGGTCTCATCGCTCGGGAAGGGGATCGCCGCGGCTTCGCTCGGGCGCTTGCTGGTGGAGCGGGGGCTGGTGGTGACCATGCTCAAATTCGATCCCTACATCAACGTCGACCCCGGCACGATGTCGCCGTTTCAGCACGGCGAGGTGTTCGTGACCGACGACGGCGCCGAAACCGATCTCGACCTCGGCCACTACGAGCGCTTTATCGATCGCTCGCTCTCCCAGCAGAACAACGTCACCACCGGCCGGGTGTATCAGAACGTGATCAGCAAGGAGCGCCGCGGCGAGTACCTCGGCTCGACGGTGCAGGTCATTCCCCACATCACCGACGAGATCAAACACGCCATCAAGAGTGCCGCGCCCGGGATGAACGTGGTCATCATCGAGATCGGCGGCACCGTCGGCGATATCGAATCGCTGCCCTTTCTCGAGGCCATCCGCCAGTTCCGTCAGGAGGTCGGCCGGGAGAACGCCATCTTCGTCCATCTGACGCTGGTGCCGTTCATCGCCGCCTCCGGTGAGCTCAAGACCAAACCGACCCAGCACTCGGTCCGGGAGCTGATGGAAATCGGAATCCAGCCCGACCTGCTGGTGTGCCGCAGCGACCACTCGCTCTCCGCCGAGATCAAGCGCAAGATCGCCCTGTTCTGCAATGTCGATTTCGGGTGCGTCATCGAGAGCCCCGACGTCCAGTCGATCTATGAAATTCCCCTGCGCTTTCAGGAGCAGGGATTCGATCGGGTGGTGTGCGAGCGGCTCAATCTCGAGACCCGCGAGCCCGATCTTTCGACCTGGAAGGTGATGACCGAGAAGATCCTCCGGCCCACCGACCGGGTGCGGATCGCGGTCGTCGGCAAGTACACCGATCTGCACGACGCGTACAAATCGGTCCAGGAGGCGCTGCTCCACGGGGGAATCCCCAATGACGTCGGGGTGGACATCGCCTGGGTCGGGAGCGACCAGTTCACCGATCAGACCGAGGCGTCCCGGCTCCTGGCCGGAATGCATGGGTTGCTGGTACCGGGAGGGTTCGGGGTGCGGGGCGTGGACGGCATGGTGGAGGCGGTCCGGTACGCCCGGGTCACCGGGCTGCCGTTCTTCGGCATTTGTCTCGGCCTGCAGATCGCCATCATCGAGTTCGGGCGCAACGTGTGCGGGCTCCAGGGTACCAACAGCACCGAATTCGAGCCCGACTGTGAAAGCCCGGTGATCTCGCTCCTGGCCTCCCAACGGGATGTTTCCGATCTGGGGGGAACCATGCGGTTGGGGGCGTATCCCGCGCGGCTTCGCTCGGGGAGCCTTGCCGCGCGCGCCTATGGCGCCACCGAAATCAGCGAGCGGCATCGCCACCGCTGGGAAGTGAGCAATGCGTTCCGGGACGTGCTGGCGGAGCATGGACTCCGGTTCTCGGGACAATCGCCGGACGGCGCGCTGGTGGAGATCATCGAGCTGCCCGAGCACCCCTGGTACCTCGGCTGTCAGTTTCACCCCGAGCTCAAGTCGCGCCCGACCCGGCCGCACCCGTTGTTCGCTTCGTTCATTGCAGCCGCCAAGCGTCACGCGGGGCAGAGCACCGGCGGCGCGAGCCGGGCGGTGCAGGAGTTGATCGAATCCTCGAAGTGACCGGCTGGAGCTTTTCGCCTGGGCCGTTTCTTCTCGCGGGCCCCTGCGTCGTCGAAGCGGGCGACCTGCTCCCCCGGGTCGCGGAGCGGCTCGCCGGCATCGGAGAACGGCTGGGACTCCGCGTCTGCTTCAAGGCGAGCTTCGACAAGGCCAATCGGTCCCGGCTGGGCGGGGCACGCGGCCCCGGATTGGAACGCGGCCTGGCGCTGCTGACGGCGGCGCGGACCGCGAGCGGGCTGCCGATCCTCACCGACGTGCACGAACCGGCCCAGGCGGCCGTCGCGGCGGAGGTCGCCGATCTGTTGCAGGTGCCCGCGTTCCTCTGCCGGCAGACCGATCTGCTGATCGCCTGTGGCCAGACCGGGAGAGCGGTGAACGTGAAGAAGGGGCAGTGGCTAGAGCCCGAGGGGATGCGCGGCGCGGTCGAAAAGGTCCGGAGCGGGGGCGCCCGGGACGTCGCGGTGACCGAACGCGGCACCTTTTTCGGCTACGGTGACCTCGTGGTGGATTTTCGGGGAGTGGCCCGGCTCCGCGAAGCGACGGGCGCGCCGGTGATCTTCGATGCGACGCACAGCGTCCAGCGCCCCGGTCGGGGGGCCGAAGGGGCCAGCGGCGGCGAGCGGCGGCACATTCCCGCGCTCCTCGCCGCGGCGGCCGCAGCGGGTGTGGACGGATTTTTTCTGGAGACCCACCCCGACCCCGAGCACGCGCCCAGCGACGCGGATACCCAGTGGCCGCTCGACGAATTGGAGCCGCTCCTGGCCCGTACGCTCCGAATCTGGCGCGCCGCGCGGGACGGCGGCCCCTCATGATCACCGCGGAGCAGGCTGGCAAGGTCCGGCTCCTCGCGCTCGACGTGGACGGAGTCCT
>JBGPVQ010000452.1:0-2516 GCA_041491785.1 Gemmatimonadota bacterium
GGGATCGGATAACGACGAAGGGGCTCGGCGACACCAAGCCGGCTGCGCTCAACACGACGGCCGAGGGACGGGCCCAGAACCGCCGAGTCGAGGTGGTGAAGCTCTAGGCGCCCGGTGCTACCTCGGCAGCGCCACCAAGCCAAGGGAGACACTCCGAAGTCCGCTCCACACTGGGGCTCTGGCCGGAGGTGAGGGGCAACGCGATCGCCCCGACAACCGCCACTCCCACCAATGTCGCCCGCACCACGGACCGGTGACTTAGGGGATAACCCTCTCGGCGAAATTGTTGCTGGGTTTCGGATCGGGTGTGTCGCTGGTGGCCATCGCGCCAAACCGGCGGGCCATGCCGATCGGGGGCGTGGTAGTCGTTACGAAGAACTCTCGCTGGCCGCGTGCGGGTAAATTGCCGATTGTACAGATGACCCTGGCTCGCAACGAGGGGATTCCCGGCGCACTTGGCCCCGCGGTGCACCCCGACCCCATCTGGACTATGCCGACGCCGACCGGGAGCATGAGCTCGACCCGCGCGCCCATCGCCTCGCCGAATTCCGAAGCCACCACCACCCTGGCGGTGAGATTGCCCTTCACCTCCAACACCGTGAGAGTGCGGATCTGCAGGTCGGCCTGCCAGATGGGCTGTTGCGCCACCGCCGAATGCAACCCGAGCCCGAGACTCAGAAGGACCGGCAGACTGCGTCGCATCGAGGCCCGCTTTCTGGCCAGGGACGTCGATCACGCGGCATGGCGCGCCACTCCGCTTGCCGAAGGGGGGGCGCGCCCCGTAGAATCGCAGACAGACTAAGGGGTGCTCGTCAGGCTCCGATCAAATGCGCGTCACCCGGCCATCAAGCTTGGGAACTCCTTGCGCCTAATCACGATCGGCAGTTTCCGGATCGAAGGTGACCCCCATCTGCCTCCTCTCGGGCCGAGGCCGATGGGGCTATTGGCGCTGGTGGCGGCGGCGGGAAAGCGGGGAATTGCTCGCGAACGGGTGCTGGGAATTCTCTGGCCTGAGACCGACCCCGGCCAGGCTCGGCACACTCTCTCCCAGACGCTTTACAGCCTGAAGCGGGAGACCGGGCGGGACTGGATCCTGGCCGCAGCCGACCTTCGGCTGAGTCCGGCCCTCTCCAGCGACGTCGGCGACCTCCAGGATGCGCTTGCCGCCGGAGATCATCTAACCGTCGCCACGCTCTACCACGGCGAGTTTCTCGACGGCTTCTACTTGCCGGGGGCGCCCGAGTTCGAGCGTTGGCTGGAGGAGGAACGAGCGCGGCTCCGCGCAGCCGCAATGCGGGCGACCGAACGGCTGGCGACCAGCGCGGACGCAAGCGGGCAGCACGCTGAGGCCCTTCGATGGTGGAATCGGCTCGCCGAACTGGATCCGCTGAGCGCGCGCTATGTGGCCGGGCGCATGCGGGCGCTCGCCGCCGCAGGAGATCGGGAAAGCGCCCTCGCCCATGCGAAGGCGCACGAGGAGCTGGTCCGCCGCGAGCTCGACGCCGACATAGATCCTTCGATCCGCCGGTTGGTGTCCGCCATGAAGGCGCCGGCCACTGCCGCGCCTCCCGCGGTCTCGAGCGACGCCGTCAGACACGGGCCGCCTCGGTCCGGCACAGCCGAGCAGTCCGGGGCCGCTGATCAAGCGGGTGCGGAGCCGTTGCTGGGTTCGGCCGCGCGTCGGACCTCGAAGTTGTGGTGGTGGATTCCGGTGGGCGGCGTTCTTGCCGTATCCCTCGCACTCGCTCTCCCTCGACTCCGGTCCGCAGGCCTCCCCACCTCAGCATTCCTGGCGATCGCCGCGATCCGCGCCCCAGGGACTCCCGATTCATCCGCGCTGGGTCCCGTGCTGCGGGATATGCTGGCCACGAGTCTCGGCGGGGTCGACGGACTCCAGGTCGTGGCCAATTCCAGGTTGGTGGAGTTGATGCCGCGCGGGGCGGACACGGTGCCTGGGGCAACCACCGACGCCGCGCGCCGTGCCGGAGCGACGGAAGTCATCGAGGGGGAGCTGGCTTCCGAAGCGGGCGGCTTGGTGCTCACCCTGAGGCGGGTGAGCCTCGAGCAGGGCGTGGTCCGACGGGGATACGTGGTTCGGGCCGCGGACCGTTACGCGCTGGTGGACAGCGCAACGTCGGTTATCGCGCGAGACCTCCAGCTGACCCCCCCGACGCGCGCCGTCGCCGACCTTCGCACCTCCTCCCCCGCGGCGTACGCTCTATATGATGAGGGCCTGCGCGCCTATTACGGTTACGACGCGCCGGCCGCCTACCGCTTAATGAGGGCGGCTCTGGAGCAAGACTCCAATTTCGTCATGGCGGCCTACTATGCCTGGCAGCTCAGCCGGGGCCTTGCGGACGAGGCGACTTCGGCGCGGGCGCTTGAACGGGCCAAGCGGCTGGCTCCCCATACCATTGAGCGAGAGCGCCTGCTGATTCAGGCGTCAGTCGCAGGGCTCGATGCGCCGCTCTCAGAATCCGCCGCCATCGCCGAGACCCTCACCGTTCGGTACCCCA
>JBGPVQ010000453.1:0-2514 GCA_041491785.1 Gemmatimonadota bacterium
AAGGCCGACGCCGAGCGTTCGATGGACGCGGCCCAGTGCATCGGATGCGGCGCCTGCGTCGCGGCCTGTCCCAACGCCTCGGCCATGCTGTTCACCGCGGCCAAGATCACCCATCTCGGACTCCTGCCCCAGGGCCGGCCGGAACGGGAGCGCCGGGTGCTCTCGATGGTGTCTCGGATGGACCTCGAGGGATTCGGCGGCTGCACCAATTTCGGCGAGTGCCACGAGGCCTGCCCCAAGGAGATACCGCTCGCGACCATCGCCCGGATGAACCGGGATTTCCTCAGGGCAACACTGCTCGACCGCGAGGCGTAGGCGCCGTTTGCCGGTTTGACGGATGAACTGCGCGAGCTAGGTTAGGGCATCCATGCCCGAATCTTCCCCCGACAAACACCCACCGCGTCCGCAGCCGACCGTCAGGGTGGCCATCAGCGGTCATCGCTGGAACAACCTCCGCCTCGGGGACGGGCCGGCGGTTCAGGCGCGCTTCGACGAGGTGCTGGCGTGGATCGAGCACATCCTCGACGACGTCTGTGCGGATCGAGAGGCGGGTTACCTCGCCGAGGCGCGGGACGACCCGCCGCCGACGAAGGTATTTCGGGTGCTCTCCGGCCTGGCTGAGGGCGCCGACCGGCTGGGAGCGAAGGCGGCGGTGGCCCGCGGGTGGAAGCTCACGGCAGTACTCCCGTTCCCCCGCTGGGCATACCTCTGTGACTTCAAGACCCGGATCGCCAATCGGGCGGACCCAGGAGGGCCCGAAGCCACCGACCCCGACGGCCGTCCGGATCGCAAGTCCCTCGCCGAATTCCGATCCTGCATCCGCGCAGCCGAGCGGACAGGGGGAGTCCAGGTCCTGGATGGAACGGTGAGCGAGGAGGCATTGCAGCGATGGGAACGGCTCAAGCTCCTGCGCCGACGGGCGGCCCGAGGAGCGGCCCCGGTGCGCCGGGCCGAGTCGCAGCACCGCGACTATCGGCCGCTGGCCAGCGCCCTCTGCCTCAATTCCGATGTTGTGGTTGCGGTCTGGAATCAAGACGAGGGGAAGCCCGGCGGCACCGGCGACGTGGTCCGCCTCGCGGGAGAGTACGGCATCCCTGTCGTGGTGATCCCTCCGGACGGTAAGGCGAATCCGTGGTTCTACGATCCAAGGCACCCGGAAAATCGAGAGGGACTGGCGCCGCTCAACCAGCACCTGCGCCGCCTGCTGGTGGCGCCGCGCTGGTCCGACGCTGATCGGAAACCCCAGAGCGACCTGCGGGAGGCGTACTTTCGAGAGGGTCGGGGGGGCGGCCGCCTCGGCTGGCTGTGGGGCTGGGGTATCTACGACCGTTTCCTCCGGCTCCTCTCGCCGGCGCCGGAGTCCCAGCAGCAGAAGCCTCCCCCTGCCGCCGCCGAGCCGCCCAGGCCAGCGACCCCGGAGGCGGCTCGATCCGATCTGGCCGGGGCGCTCCGGGAAAAGTGGGAGAAGGAATGGCGGGCGCAGGGCGCGGGCGACGAGGTCGTCGCGGCGCTGACCCGGACGGGGATTCACCGGCACTACGCCTGGGCCAGTCATCTCGCCAGCCACTACGGGGCGTGCTACCGCGATGCGTTCCTCGCCAACTACATGCTCTCGTGGCTCGCGGTGGCGGCTGGTGCGTTCGGGGTGGTATTCCACCAGGCGGGTTGGGAATCGGCGACGTATCGGATAGCGATTGTGGAAGTCGCGCTCCTGTCGGGGATCGTGCTGATCGTCTGGCGCGGCGGGCGGCGCGACTGGCACGCCCGGTGGCTCGACTACCGGCGCGTGGCCGAGGGCATCAGACTCCTCCCCATGATGCTCCTGCTCGGCAGGACTCCGGTGCTGGTTGCGCGGTCGAGTCAGCAGGTAACCGGTCAGGAGTCATGGGCGGACTGGATGTTCCGGGCGGTGGTACGGGAGGCGGGGGTCTTGCCGCTCGACCTCGCGCTCCATCTTCCCGCGGGGCGGCGCTACCTGGAAAAGGGCCTGCTCGACAGTCAGATCCGGTACCATCGGGGCGTCGCCACCCGAATGGGAACGGCGGACGAAGTGCTGCATTTCCTCACCGCGGTCATTTTCGTCCTCGCCCTGCTGCTCGCCGGTGCCCACGTGCTGGACCTCTGGTGGGCCCTCCATCACGACGTGCATCTCATCCCCGCCACCCTCGCCGATGCCCTGGTCATTCCGACGCTGGCCCTTCCGGCCCTCGGCGCGGCGCTGCACGGGTTCCGGAGTCAGGGCGAGTTCGAGGCCGCCGCGAAGCGCTCAGAGCTCATCGAGGATCGGCTGCGCGAGATCCAGAAGGAATTGAGCAAACTTCCCGGGGGCTCGGTCGAGCGCCTGGCCGAGATTGCGGTGGACACGGCGACCGTAATGAACGCGGAGCTCTCCGCTTGGTTCAGCGCCTACCAGAACAAGGGGATTCAGCTGGCCTAAGTAGCGCAAACCCTACCACCCTGCGGTTTCAGCCGCTGCCGTGAACGCTGCGCGCCTCAGCGGCCGGCCTCCCGCCG
>JBGPVQ010000454.1:0-2498 GCA_041491785.1 Gemmatimonadota bacterium
ATGGCGTCGAGCACCGCGTCGGAAA
Source organism: Gemmatimonadota bacterium (assembly GCA_041491785.1). Taxonomy (GTDB): domain Bacteria; phylum Gemmatimonadota; class Gemmatimonadetes; order Gemmatimonadales; family GWC2-71-9; genus JABFSM01. The sequence continues at coordinate 26 of JBGPVQ010000454.1, forward strand.
TCTGATCGGCCACCTTGTCGGGATGACCCTCGGTGACCGATTCGGACGTGAAGACGTGGCGTTTGGGCTTGGGCATCTCGGTGCGGTTAGGGCCGCGAATGAGGGAGCAGCGACTCGCGAGTGGCGAAGCGGCCGGCGCGCGCCGGTTCAGTGCAGCAAATTAGCCCCGCTCCCCCGGCCCGGCAACGGACCGTAGGGGTCGATGAGGCGAGGATCCAGCACCGGGCGGACCGCCTCGCGCAGGATCGCGGTTACCTCGGCGGGCCCTGCGGCCTCGAGCGCCGCCGCCGCCGCCTCACGGGCCAGCGCCATCGGCACCGTGCGCACCAGCCACTTGATCATGGGAATCTCGGGCGGCGCCACCGAGAGCGTGGTGAAGCCCAGACCCAGGAGCAGCACCGCGGACAGCGGTTCGGAGGCCATCTCACCGCACACGCTCACCGGCACTCCGCGCGCGGTGCCGGCGGCCAGCACATCGCGCAGCATCCGGATGATCGCCGGATCGTGCGGGGTGAATCGCGAGGCGAGGTGGGCGTTGCCACGGTCCACCGCGAGGGTGTACTGGGTCAGATCGTTGGTGCCGATGCTGAAGAAGGCACTCACCCGAGCCAATCGGTCGGCCACCACCACCGCCGCCGGGGTCTCGATCATCACACCCACCGGCACCTCCCGGGCGGCACGCACTCCCGCCCGCGCCAGGTCCACCGCCTCTTCGGCCATCATCTCCTTGGCCCGCTCGACCTCGTCTACCCGGGTCACCAGCGGCAACATGACCTGCACGTCGCGGTCGGCGGCGGCGCGCAGGATCGCGCGGAGCTGCGGGCGGAAGATCTCGGGTTGATCGAGACAGACCCGGATCGACCGCCAGCCGAGGAAGGGATTGGCCTCCGAGGGCGCCTCGAAGGCGGCGGGGAACTTGTCTCCGCCCAGATCGTAGGTGCGGATGATCACCGTGGAGCTGGGGAACGCGGCGGTGACTCTTCGGAAATACTCGAGCTGCTCTTCTTCCTTGGGCAAGTGCGCCCGGCCGGTGACCAGGAACTCGGTGCGGAGCAGTCCGACACCCTGGGCGCCGTGCCGGACCGCGCTCTCGATTTCATCAGGGAGATCGACATTCCCCATCAGGGTTACCGCGTGCCCGTCGGGGGTAACCGCGGGATCCTGGGTGGAGGCCTCCAGCTGCAGCTCGAGCTTGTGACGGCGGGTCGCGGCGGTCCGGGCCACCTCGAGCTCCGCCAGGGTCGGATCGAGAAGCAGCGTGCCGCTCCGGCCGTCGAGGAGGAGGAGCGTCCCCGGTTTGATCCGGGCTACCGCTCCCGCGGCCCCCATGATGCAGGGGATGCCGAGCGAGTGGGCCAGGATGGCCGCGTGGGAGGTACGGGTGCCTTCCTCGCTCACCAGCCCCGCAAGCTGATCCCGGTCGAGCTGCACCGTCAAGCCGGGATAGAGCTCGTGGGCCACGATGATGACCTGCTGGTGCTCCTGCATCCCGAACAGCTCGTCGTCGGAGTGCCCCATCAGCTTTCGGAGCACCCGGATCTGAGTGGACTGAAGATCCGCCAGCCGCTCCCGGAGCCTCATGTTGCCGGCGCCGCCCCACGCGGCGCGGACCTCGAGTGCCTTGAACTCATACGCCGTTTCGGCGCTGTGGTTGTTCTGCCGGATGAGCTGCTCGACCTGGCTCAGAAAGTCCGCGTCCTGGACCATCATGATCTGGGCCTCGAAGATCTGGCTCTCCTCGAACCCGGCCCGCTCCAGCACCCGCTCCCGCAGACGATTGAGCGTGCCGACCGCGGAGGCCACTGCCTCGTGCAACCGGTGGACCTCGCCCTCGACCTCCTCCGGCCTGACGGTGCGATCGGGCACGTCGGGAAACCGCCATTCCAGGATGACGGCCGGCGCAATGGCCAGCCCGGGCGAGACCCCGACTCCGCGGATTACCCGCTCGGCGCTCATGACTCTCCGAACCCGGCGGCGATCAGCTCGACGATGGCCAAGATTGCCGCATCGGCATCGCGGCCATCGGCGCGGATGGTGATCGTGCTGCCGCACTCGGCGGCGAGCATCATCACTCCCATGATACTCTTTCCGTTCACCGGGACCCCGTCTTTCACCAGGTGGATGTCGGAGGCGAAGCTGCTGGCGAGCCGCACCAGCTGCGCGGCGGGCCGGGCGTGGAGGCCGAGGGGGTTGACCACGGTCGCCTCCCGCTCGATCACGTGACCCCCCAGCGCACCAGCAGGGCGATCGCCGCGGCGGCGAGCGTCAGAAAGGGCGCGTGGACCGGGCGGCGGCGGCTCAGGGCGCCGATCACCACCGCGCCCGCCAGGATCGCCCCGGTGGTCGACAGGGGCTCGCCCCCGCCGCGTAGGAGCCACCCGGCCACCATCGGCACCGCGGCCCCGACACTCACCGCCGCAACGTTGCCGGCTCGAGGCGCCAGCCTGGGGACCCAGGACTCGCTGATGGCGTG
>JBGPVQ010000455.1:0-2492 GCA_041491785.1 Gemmatimonadota bacterium
CGGGAGTAGAGGTGCGGCTGAAATACCGCCACCAGACGGCGCTGCGGATAGGCCTGTCGCGCCGCGGCAAGCGTGGCGCGCAGCTCGGTGGGATGATGGGCGTAGTCGTCGACGATGATCACCCCGGCGAATTCTCCCAGGAGCTCGAACCGCCGCCCGACACCGCGGAATCCGGCCAGCGCCGTGAGCGCGGGGCGAACATCACCGCCCAGGGCCACCACGACCCCGAGCGCCGCGGTGGCGTTACGCAGATTGTGAACCCCAGGCATCCGGAGGCCGAGTGGCACGGTCGTCCGGCTCGGCAGCGTGATCGTGGCGTGGGTACCCTCCGGAGAGGCCACAATGGCGTCAATGTTGAGGTCCGCAGCGCCGGGGCCGAACCGCCAGATCCGCTGCGGGATGAGGCGCGCCGCAACCCGGTCGGCCCCGGCGGAGTCATTGCCCAGCAGGGCCCGCTCGGCCCGGCCGGCAAACTCCGCGAAGGCGCTCTCCAGAGCCTCGAGGGATCCGTAGCATTCGAGATGATCGGCCTCGACGTTATTCACCACGGCGACGCTCGGATGCAGTGTGAGGAACGCCTGGTCGTACTCGTCGGCCTCGACCACGAAGAGATCCTCGCCGGCCAGCTTCGCGGCGCCGCCCCAGGCGTCGACCCGCCCGCCGGCGATCCCGGTTACACCGAACCCGGCGGCGGCCACCGCCTCGGTGGTCATGACAGTCGTGGTGGTCTTCCCGTGGGTGCCGGCGATTCCCACGCAGCGCGTGGAACCGATCAGCCCCGCCAGCGCATCCTTTCGCGGCACCACCGGAATTCCCAGCGCGCGCGCCGCGTCGACTTCCACGTGACCGTTCGGGATCGCGGCGCTCACCACCAGGGCCCGCGGGTTCCCGACGTTCGCCGCGGCGTGTCCCGCGATCACCGTGGCCCCCCCCGCCAGAAGGTCTCCGCACCCGGAGACATCGACATCCGAGCCGGTCACGGCGAGACCCCTTCGAAGCGCGATCAGCGCCAGCGCGCTCATCCCCGCTCCCCCGATCCCGACGAAGTGCAGCGGCCGAGGGTCCGAGGGGAGAAAGAGGTTCATGGCGGATGGTCTAATCTAAAATGCCACCGCAACTTGGGAAAGGCCGGCCCTACCCCGAAAGAACCCCGATACGGGCCACGATCCGGTCCGCGGCGTCCGGACGGGCTCGCTGAAGCGCGGCTTCCCGGATCCGGAACAGCCGATCGGGGGCGGCGAACAGTTCGGTCACCAATTCCCCCAACCTGGCCGAGGTGAGGTCCTTCTGGGGCAGATAGATCCCGGCGCCCGCCGCAGCCAGGACGCGAGCATTGGGCGTCTGGTGATCCGCCGCGGCGGTGGGAAGGGGCACCAGTACAGCCGGGATTCCCCAGGCGCACAGCTCGGCGATAGTCATCATCCCGGCGCGGGAGAGGGCGAGATCCGCCACCGCGTAAGCATCCGCGATGGGGTCGAGGAAATCGAAGACCTGTACCGCTGGAGGTCGGTGGAATCGCTGGAACTGTTGGTAGGTGCTCCGGCCCGCTGCCCAGAGGAGCCGGACGTTGGTCGCTCCTCCGGCCTCGAGCCACCCCGCAACGGTCTGGTTGAGGGCCAGCGCGCCCTGACTCCCGCCGGTGACGAGGAGTACCGGCCGCGATTCGTCGAGCCCGAACCGGCGGAGCGCCTCGGCCCGCCGGAGAGGGTCGGGTGGAGCGATCGGGTTGCCGGTATCGAAGACGCCGGTTTGCGCCCCGGGCCGGAGGTGGGCTCGCGCCTCGGGCACTCCCAGCCAGATTTCCCGGGCCCCGCCCGCCAGCCACCGGGTCGTCAGGCCCGGATAGGCATTCTGTTCCTGGATGGCGGTCGGGATCCCCCGCCGGACGGCGCGCCACAACACCGGTCCGGACGCGTACCCCCCCGTCCCGATCACCACCGAGGGCCGTTCGAGGTCGAGAACCCGATCCACTTCACGGAGCAGCCGGAGCGCCAGGAACGGCCACCGAAAGTTCTTCCACCACTGGCGTCGGTAGAAGGGCTCGGCGGAGAGCAGGTGAAACGGATAGTCGCGCGTGGGGAGTAACGCCGCCTCCACTCCGCGGGTGGCACCCACCAGCACGACGCGCTCGTGGGGCCGGGCACGCCGGAGCGCTCCCGCGATCGCGAGCGCAGGCATCAGATGCCCGCCGGTGCCGCCGCCGGCGATGAGAACAGTCAACGGGGCACCGACCGCCCTCTCGCCCTCCCGATGTTGACGAGCACCCCGACCGACAGCAGGCCCATCACCAACCCCGAACGCCCGTACGACATGAAGGGAAACGCGAGACCGGTCGTCGGCATGAGGCCCAGGGTGACGGCCACGTGGAGGAGCGCGGTCAGCGCCACCGTCGCGGTGAGGCCGGTCGCGAGATACTGCCCGAAGGGATCGGGTGCGGTCTTGGCGATTCGAAACCCGAGCCAGCAGAAAATCGAGAACAGCAGGGCGATGAA
>JBGPVQ010000456.1:0-2486 GCA_041491785.1 Gemmatimonadota bacterium
AAGATGCAGTTGGTGAGCTCGGCCGACTTCCCCCGCGTCAACCGCCTGCTCCAGGCCTGAGAGGAGCCGACCGATGCCTCGCGTCAAGAATGGGGTCGCGCATCACGCGCGCAAGAAGAAAATCATGGAGGCGGCCAAGGGCGGCTTCCAGGCCCGGAGCAAGCTGTACAAGGCGGCCAAGGAAAACGTCGAGAAGGGCATGCGCTATGCCTATCGCGACCGCCGCAAGAAGAAGGGCGATTTCCGGACTCTCTGGATCACCCGGATCAACGCCGCGGCGCGGATGCACGATCTGAGCTACAGCCGACTCATGGCGGGGCTGCGAAAGGCCGGCGTCGAAATCAATCGCAAGGTGCTGGCCGACCTCGCGGTTCACGATGCCGACGCGTTTGCCAAGATCGCCGAGCTGGCGAAGGCCCAGGCCGCCGCGGCCTGAGCCGTCGGGATTCCGCCAGCGCCCCGAGCCCCCGCGGTCGCCCCTCGGCGTTCGCGGGGGCTCGTCGCACGACGACCCGTTGACTGTTACCGTTCACCGCTGACCCTTCTCCTATGACCGTGGATCACACCGGCTTTCCCCAGCTCGACGCCCTCCTCCCGCGCCTGGCCGCCGTGCCGGGGCTCGACGCGGAGGCGCTGGACGCCGAGCGGATTACCGTCCTCGGCCGGAAGCAGGGCGCCCTGACCGCCGCGCTCAAGGTGGTGCCTACCCTGGGGCCGGAGGAGCGGCGCAAGTTCGGCGCGGAGGCCAATCGGCTGAAAACGGCATTCGAGGCCGCCTTCGCCGCCCGCGCCGTCGAGCTCGGCGCCGCGCGGCAACGGCTCGACCGCGCCGGGCTCGACCTCACCATGCCGGGCCGCGCGCGCTGGATCGGCGCGCTGCACCCGGTAACCCGGGTCCTCGACGAGATGGTGGGCATTTTCCGTGAACTCGGCTTTGCCGTGGCGGTGGGCCCCGAGGCCGAAACCGAATGGTACAATTTCGGGGCGCTCAATTTCCCCGCCGACCATCCGGCGATGGACATGCACGACACCCTCTACCTCACCCAGGGGCCGGGGGAGCGCATGCTGCTGCGAACGCACACGTCGCCGGTGCAGATCCGGGTCATGCAGGCGGGGCCGCCGCCCTACCGCGTGGTGGTGCCCGGGATGGTGTATCGCAACGACGCCTGGGACGCCTCCCATGCCCCCGCGTTCCTGCAGTTGGAAGGGCTCGCGGTGGATGACGGGATCGGCTTCATCGACCTCAAGGCCACGCTGACCCACTTTGCCCGGCGCTTCTTCGGCGCGGCCACCAAGGTACGGTTCCGCCCCTCGTATTTCCCGTTCACCGAGCCCTCGGCCGAGCTGGACGTGGAGTGCCGGATTTGCCACGGGGCCGGATGCCCCGCCTGCAAGCAGACCGGCTGGATGGAGCTCCTCGGGTGCGGAATGGTGCATCCCCGGGTGCTGGAAAACTGCGGGGTCGATGCCGAGCGCTATACCGGCTGGGCCTTCGGCATGGGGCCGGGCCGAACCGCGCAACAGCGATTCGGGATTCCCGACATTCGCCTCGAGTACGGCGGCGATATGCGCTTCCTCCGGCAGCTCGCCGGCAGCGGGTCGGCATGAACATCTCCCGACGCTGGCTGGAGGCCTTCCTCCACCGGGAGCTCGATGCGCGCGATCTGGTGGCCCGGCTTGCGATGATCGGCGCGCCGGTCGACTCGGTCACGCCGCTCAACGCCGAGCTCGCGGACATCGTCGTGGGGCTGGTCGAGTCGGTTCAGCCGCATCCCAACGCCGATCGGCTTCGGGTCTGCACCGTGAACGACGGGACCCCGGAGCGGCGCAACGTGGTGTGCGGGGCTTCGAACGTCGAGGCCGGTCACAAGTACCCCTTCGCTCCCGTCGGAGCCACGCTGCCAGGCGGGCTGGTGATCGAGAAACGGAAGCTGCGGGGCGAGGTGTCCGAGGGGATGCTCTGCTCCAGCCGGGAGCTCGGCCTCGGGACCGACCAAGACGGTCTGATGACCCTGGACACGCCTGCCCCGCCCGGTGCGCGGTTCCTCGAGGTGCTGGGCCTCGGAGATGACCGGCTCGAGCTGGATGCGTCTCCGGCACGGCCCGACCTGCTCGGCCACAAGGGCGTGGCCCGGGAGCTTGCCCAATCGTATGGGACGGTATTCCGGCTGCCGGAGATCCCCGATGCCGCGGGAATCCGCGTCCCGACCTTCCGGCCGATCCACCAGGCGTCGGGCCTGACCGGTGGCGTCGAAGTCGCCGTCGAGCCCGGCGCGGCCTGCGTGAGGTTTTGCGGCGCGGTGGTGCGCGGCGTGACCGTCGGCCCCTCGCCGGAGTGGCTGCGGAGTCGGGTCGAGTCGGTCGGGATGCGGAGCATCGGCAACGTGGTGGACGCGACCAACTACGTCATGTTGGAGCTGGGGCAGCCGCTCCACGCCTACGATCTCGCCAAAATCTCCGGCCGGCGGGTCGCGGCGCGGCGGGTC
>JBGPVQ010000457.1:0-2485 GCA_041491785.1 Gemmatimonadota bacterium
AGCAGCGCCCGGACCCGGGAGACCGTCGCCACCAATTGCGGGGTGCAGCCGGAGAGGGTGCGGTTGGCGCAGCCGCTCTGCGCGCCGACCGGGGCAGCCCAAACGGCAAGGACGCTGCAGACGAGTGTCGCGCGACGAGTGCTCATCGGCTCTCCTCCTTCTCCGGCCTCCCGGCCGCGGTGCGCAGCTGCTCGAGCCGGGATTCCACCTCTGCTGGGATACCGAGCGTGTCGGCGATCGCAGCCAGTTCCTCTGCATCGCGCCAGGCCTGCTCCAGGTCCAGGAGCTCCCCCGCGAGCCAGCGCCGCTCGGCGTCTTCGTGGGCGGTCATCTCGAGTGCCAGGCGAAGCTCCGGCTTCAGCGTCCGCAAGGTCCGGTCGTGGCCCTTCTTCTCCTTCCAGGAAGTGTGCGCATTCTGCGCCAGCCTCGCCAGCATGGCCTCGGTCGACGGCGCTTCCTCCAGGAAGCCGACGGCGGTCTGCACCGCGGCCTTGGTGGCTCCCTGATGGTTCACCTTGGGGAGCAGCTTCTGCAGCGCCAGATGGGCCCGTTCCCCTTCCAGCACCATCAGATCGCCCGACGACCGGCCCCTCCAATCGCGCTTGCGGCTGGGGATATGCAGCTCGACTCCCTCCTGCCCCGCCACCGGGATCAGCCGGGTCTTCTCGACCTGGTCCCGGCTGAGCGCGACGTTGCCGCCGTCGGCCAGCGGCAGGCGCAGCACGGTGCGCCGGGCCCGCACCGATTGATAGACACCGTTGTAGATGTTCCACATCCCACCCCCGCCGACCGATAGGCCCAGCAGCTGCGGCGCCACCATGAGGCCGATGACGGCGGCGCTCCCCACGCCCACCCACGCCAGGTGTCGGCGGCGGCGGCGGCCGAATTGATCGCCGTACCGCCAGGCCGCGAACTCGGGCCGGAGCGGCTCACCGATCCGGACCAGCTCGGTCCCCTCGCGCAGCCGTGCCAGGCCGACCTCGTCGGTGGAGAGCCGCATCGTGGTGCCGCGAAAGAGCCGTTCACACTCCTCGATGGCCTCCCACCGATCGTCGAAGGGGGTGAGGTTCCACCGCTCGCATTTGCGGCAGACCACCCAGAGCCGGCCCTTCCCCTGGTCGAACGCGAGCCGCCGTCCGATCGGAAGGTGCTCGACCGATTCGTTGGCGCCGAGATCGGCCTGGCAGAAGAGGCAGGTGCGGTACATCGGACCTCAGCGGGCCCTTCGCTCGCGTCGGGAAAGGCGGGGGGGCACGGCGGCCGGAACCGGCACCGGCTCGGGCCGCCGGATGTGGCCGAAGAGATCCTGGCGCACAGCGGCATTGCGGAGCTTCCACACCGCTCCGTCGGTGAAGTAGTGATGGATATTGAGGAAGGCGAGAATCGCGAACCCCACGACTTGCCCCGGCCGTGAGCCAAGCCAGTTGGTCACCACCACCATGGCGCCGCGGGGGAGCAGAATCGCGGCTACCACCGAAGCGGAGAGAAGTACCACGAGGTAGAGGGCCATGTGGCGGACCAGATGGCCGGCCCCGCCGTATTCGCCCCGCAGCGTCAGGTTCGCCTCGACCCGGATGGGAAAGATCAGGTATTGGATGGCGTGGGCAATCTGCACCAGAAACAACGCCGGCAATCCCCACCGCCAGAGAGCGGCATACCAGACGAAGATCGCAGCCCAGGGAATCAGGGTGCGGATCGGTGGAAAGCGGTCGGTGCGCGCCTTGAGCAGCCCGAAGCCGATGAGCCCCATGCCCAGCGCCACCATCGTGGCGGTGGTGACCACTTCGTACAGCGGGGCGAGCCCCCAGCTTTCATAGGCGGCATTGAAGAACCACACGACGTGCCAGGTGAGCAGGATATAGAGTCCGCCCCGCACCAGTCGGCGTTCCAGGGTGCTGAACGGCGTGCCTTCCAGGAAGGCATAGGTGGCCATCATGCCCCACGCCTGTCCGGTGTAGTGCCACGCCAGGTAGGCGTTCTGCACCGTGAGGATTGCCGACATGTAGAGATCGGTGCTCCGGCTCTCCGCCACCGCGAACGCGCAGCAGGCCAGGAGCACGATCGGCACATAAACCGCCGCCCAGGGGTGCGCCCGCACCGATTCGCGAGAGCGATAGACCATCCGGTAGGACGCCAGGAAATGCGGCATGTTGATGAGAGTCGTCAGCCAGACCTGAACTCCGACGCTCACCAGGAGGAGGTCGCCGCGGCCGCTGACCAGCAGGGGCACCAGCACCAGCAGCGACAGACCCCCGACGCACAAGGCGTCGATCATGGGAGAGATGATGGCGGGACGCGGAATCGGGGTCGCGGCGGACGCGGTCACGGGGCCTGGGCGTCGGGTGGAGCGGGAAATCTAGTGCCGCCTCATCCCCGCTTCCGAACCAGGCGCTTGAGGATCTGGACTTGCCCGGCATGGTAGGCGTCGTGCACCGCGATCCCCAGAATCGTGTCGCCGTAGGTCCATCGCTCCCCGGCGGAAACC
>JBGPVQ010000458.1:0-2481 GCA_041491785.1 Gemmatimonadota bacterium
CCGGACCGGCTACACCGGCGAAGACGGCTTCGAGATCTACTGCCGCTGGAAGGACACCCCGGCGCTCTGGGAGGCGTTCACCCAAGCCGGCGCTCTTCCCATCGGCCTGGGCGCCCGGGATTCGCTCCGGCTGGAAATGGGCTACGCCCTCTACGGCCAGGAAATCGACGACACCATCACCCCGCTGGAGGCCGGACTCGGCTGGATCGTCAAGCTCGACAAGGGCTCGCCATTCATGGGCTTGAAGGCGCTGCGGGAGCAGAAGGAGCGCGGCGTAACCCGCAAGACCGTCGGGTTCCGGCTGCTGGGCCGGGGCATCCCGCGGCACGAATACCCGGTGTGGTGGGAGGGCCGCCAGGTGGACATCGTGCGGAGCGGCGGACAATCTCCCTCGCTGGGTTACCCGATCGGCACCACCATGCTCCCCACCGCCGGCGCCAAAATCGGGACCAAATTCGAAGTGGAGTGCCGGGGCGAGAGGATTCCCGCGGAAGTGGTGCGGCGGCCGTTCTGGGAGAAGGGGAGTGTCAGGAGGCGGGAGTAGCGAGGAGCCAGGAGTTAGGGAGCCCACAGATTACCCAGATTGGAATGGTTGATTGATGGTTCGCGTGGCGGTCCTCACGGTTTCTGATGCGGGTGCTCGCGGCGAGCGGGCGGATACCTCGGGCAACAGCATTGCCGCCTGGCTCGAGGCCCGCGGGTACGCGCTCGCGGGGCGGGCGCTGGTGCCCGATGACACCGTGGCCATCGTGAAGGCACTGCTGGAATTCGCCGACGGCGGCGGCGCCGACGTGATCCTGACCACCGGCGGCACCGGGCTTACCCCGCGGGACATCACCCCCGAGGCCACCCGCAGCGTGCTGGACCGGGAGGCGCCGGGCATTGCCGAGGCGCTCCGGGGGGCGGCGCTCCCCAAGTTTCCCCGCGCGGCACTCAGCCGCGGAATTGCCGGCCTGCGGGGCCGGACCCTGATCGTGAACCTTCCCGGCAGCCTCGGCGGGGTGGCCGACGGGCTCGCGGTGCTCACGCAGTGGCTCGACCACGCGGTGGATCTGGTTCGCGGCGAACCCACCGATCACCCAGCGCCGGGCTCCTAGCCATGCCCTCCCAGATCCTCCTCACCATGTCCGACCTGGAGACCGCGGTGCCGATGAACGCGGCGCTGGAGGCGGCGGGGTTCACCACCGCTATGGTCTCTCCGCTGGACGATGCCCCGGCGGCGATGCGGCGGGAGCACCCCGATCTGCTGATCCTGACCGGCGCGGTCCACGAGGCCGGAGCGCTGCAACTGCTCCGGCTGGCGCGAGAGCAGGAGGTGTTCACCCTGGCGCTGCTGGAGCCCACCGACTCGGAGCGGGGCGAGCGGGGCAACCGGATCGGCGCGACGGCACTGCTCACCAAGCCGGTCAAGTCGGACGAGGGGGTGGCCACCGCCCGGCGGCTGGTGGAGCGGCGGCGGCTGCAGCAGCACACCGGGATCAGCGGACAGAACGCCTCGATCCACGAGGTGCTGGTCAAGATCGAGCAGATGGCGCCGGTCACCAGCACGGTGCTGATCCAGGGCGAGTCGGGCACCGGCAAGGAGCTGGTGGCCAAGGCGCTGCACGACCTCTCTCCCCGCCGCGGCAAGGCGTTCATCGCGGTCAACTGCGCGGCACTGCCCGAGAGCCTGCTGGAATCGGAGCTGTTCGGCCACGAGAAGGGGGCGTTCACCGGTGCCGCGGAGCGGCGGCTCGGTCGTTTCGAGCTGGCCGATATGGGCACCATCTTCCTCGACGAGATCGGCGACCTGCCGCTCTCGGTCCAGGTCAAGCTGCTTCGAGTCCTGGAAAGCCGGACCTTCTTCCGGGTGGGCGGGGTCCAGCCGATCAAGGTGGATGTCCGGGTCGTAGCCGCCAGCAATCGCGCCTTGCGGGAGAGTGTGGCACTCGGCGAATTCCGCGAGGATCTCTACTATCGGTTAAGCGTTCTCAACATGTATCTCCCGCCGCTCCGGGAGCGGCGCGACGACATCCCGCTGCTGGTCCGGCGTTTCATCCGGGAATTCGCCAAGGCGCACGACCGGCCGTTCCGCGGCATCACCGCGGAGGCCATGCAGCGGCTGGTGGACGCGCCCTGGCCGGGCAACGTCCGCCAGCTCCGCAACCTGGTGGAGAGCATGGTGGTGCTGGCCCCGGGCACCGAAATCCGGGCCAGCGACATTCCCCACGACGTCCTGGAAGGGGCCCCCACCCTGCTGCCGGTCCTGGCCCACGGCGGCCCCGGCCGAGGCGGGGCGGGAGTCGGGAGCCAGGAGCTGGAGTTCATTCTGCGGGGCCTGATGGACCTCCGGAACCAGGTGGAAGAGCTTCGGCGGCGGCTGGATGACCGATCGGGGAAGTTCCAGGTCATCGAGGTCCCCGAGAGCGCCATGACCCCCATCGAGCTGGAGCCGGCGGAGCCAACCCCGCCCCCGGACGTGGTCTACCGGCATGGCATGAC
>JBGPVQ010000459.1:0-2453 GCA_041491785.1 Gemmatimonadota bacterium
CACTCTACAGCCCGAGCACCTCGAGGAGATCTTGTGGCTCTTCCAGCCAGTGATCCGGCGCCGCCGGCCTCAGATGCTCCCGACCAAATGGTCCCCAGAGCACCGCCGCGGTGCGCACCCCCGCTGCCCGCCCGGACTCCATGTCGTGGATGCTGTCTCCTACATATATGGCGCTGGCGGGCGGCTCCCCCAGCTGCCGGAGGGCGGCCTCCACCGGCTCGGGATGCGGCTTGGGGTTCGTGACCTCATCGGCACCGATGATGAGCTCCATCGCATCGTCGAGTCCCACCAGCCGGAGTCCACGGAGCGCTCCAGGCCGGTTCTTGCTGGTCACCAGTCCGGTCCGGAATCCGGCCTTCCGAATGGCCCGCACCGCGGGCACCACGCCGGGATATGCCCGCACCATCGCATCGTGATGGGAAAGATTGTAGTCGCGGTAGGTGGCGATCAGTGCCTCGATCCGGTTCGGGTCGTCCGCCCACTCCTGGAACTGGACTCGGAGCGGCGTACCGAGCCCGGCCAGCCAGTGCTGGTCGCTCCGGGCCGGCAATCCGTGGACCTGGAGGGTGTGGTGATAGCTCTCGAGGATGAGCCGAACCGAATCGATGAGGGTACCGTCCAGATCGAACAGCACCGTGGTGAGCTTGGCCATTCAGGAAACTTAGCGGCAGCGCGGGACGGCCTCTACCACGAGGATGCCGATAATTTCGACTCCTTCCGGTGCCGGTTCGGTGGCTTCCCGGGGCAACCGCATCAGCGCTTGGAAGAGGGCTTCCTCTGGAAGATCGGCCCATCCCAGAGTGCTCCTCGATTCTCCGGCGGTGTGGCCTCGGCGAAGGAAGCGGATCCCGCGCTCCAGCAGGGCCAGGCACTCCCGGTCCCGTGACCTGGCCGCCTCCCGCGCGAGCCCCAGCATCCGCCGCAGCGCGAGCCGGTGCATCGGCGGACGTGCCCCCGCGGCGATTCGCGCTCCGTGCGCCAGCCGTAGCGCGCTTCGCACTTGCGCGGAGAGCCCGCGAAGCACTCCGCGGAGGAGGGTTGGATCGGGCGGCCGCACCAGCGAGTGACCCTCCGCGGCCGAAAGCAGCCGAGCCGTCAGACCCGGATCATCGCTCCACCGTCTGCCGATCCGGGCGAGCACAATGTCCCTGGGCCGCTCTCCACTCGGCCGGATCCGGAATCCTGCCAGCACCCCCGCCGGCGATCCGGGGACCACCGCGACTCCCTCGATCGCGCGACGGCCCGCCCACCGTGCGGCAATACGGGCGCTCGTCCGCCAGGACGCGTCGGCTCCATGGTCGAGGCCGAGCGCGCTCGGGAGCCCCGACTTCCTCTCCAGGATTGCGTCTCTTCGAAGCGCTTCCTCCAGCTCTTCCGGCGGCCGGAAGCGGATGACCTCGACCTGTTCGTGCCGCGCGCCCAGCCGTACCGCGCGCCCGCTCCGTTGTTCGAGCCGCACCTGGGTCCAGGGGAGATCGTAGTGCACCACCCGCTCCACCAACGGGAGGTCGAGCCCCTCCGCCGCCACGTCCGTGGCGATAAGCAGGCTCGGCGGCCGCGCCCGATCCGGCTCCGGGGGCGGCGTCCGGCGGAACCAATCCAGCACCGACTCCCGTGGCACTTCCATCCCATCGAGGCCCGCGGACCGACCGGTACACCAGGCAATGCCTCGGCCGCCGAGGTGGCGCCGGAGGTGACCGACGGTGGCGACGGCGGAGGTGAACACCAGCGTGGGGCGATGGCGCCTGAGAATCTCGGCGAGCGCTCGCACCTTTGCGTCCGGTGTTGCACTCCACGCTCTCGCCGCGATGGTGAGCTCGCGCACCTGCGCCAGGTCCTCCGTGGCGAGGTCAGGGTCGCTGCCGGCGTCCGTCACCAGAGGCCAGAGTACCAGCTGATCCCGATCGCGTCCGGCCATCCGGCGGATGACCTCCCGTGAAATCGTCCGCCCCGAAGCGAGGGCGTCTTCCGCATGGCGGAGTAATCCGGCGTATCGGGAGAGCGCCGCCGCCAGTGCCGCCGGACTCGACGCGAGGGCAAGAAAGAGGCTCATGCGGAGGAGCCCGGCGACGCTCGGGTCCCCCGCGAGCCTGAGTGCGATAATCCCCCGCTGCAGCCGCTCGAACGGGGAGCCCGCCCATTCGGGGGGCGCGATGTCCTGTTCCAGCCGCACCGGCAGTTGCGCCGAGCGATCCTCTCCCGTCACGATCAGGCGCGCGAAGGGGCCCCCCGCGCCCTCACGGGCCCTCGCCAGGAGGGACGCCACGCCGCTCCAGGCCAGCGCGTCGTCCCGCACGAACAGCCGGAGCTGATGCACGACATCCTCGAGATGGTTCACCGCCGGTGTCGCGGAAAGCAACAGCCCCCGCCTCCCGACGCACCATGGCGCCAGCGTCTCGTACCGCCGGGTGGTCGGGGTACGGAATCGATGACTCTCGTCAATCACCACCGGG
>JBGPVQ010000460.1:0-2439 GCA_041491785.1 Gemmatimonadota bacterium
TCCCGCGCCAACATAGCCATCCATGGCCCAGTCCCCAGCCGCACCCCCGCCGCCCGACCCGTCGCTGGCACTCTGCGAAGTGCTCGAGGCGGAGTACGCCGCGATTACCGGCGACCAACCCGACCCCCCGCCGCCCTGGCAATTCACTCCCGAGCAGATCCTGGAGCCGGAGCAGCTCACCTACCGGCTCACCACCGGCCAGGACGACGCCGCCCGAAGCCTACGCGCCCACGAGCTCGAGAATCTGGTCAAAGAGCTGAATGCCTCGAGTGGCCGGAGGGACCGCGCCACCCTTCGCCGCACTCTCGCCGACGGCCTGACCGCCATCCTCTCGCTGACCACGCTGTACGATCGCGAGACCCCCGAACGCTTCGGCGGCGTCAAGTTCCGCTCTCAAACGGTGGACCGCCTACAGGACGGCCCCATAGACCAGCGGAACCGCCTGATCCTGGAAGACACCTTCCCCGAGCTCCAGAAGCTCTACGACCTCCGCCTGGCCCGGGTGTATAAGAAGATCCACGCCAAGAAGCTCGCCGCCCTCTGCCTTTCCGGCGGCGGCATCCGCAGCGCTACCTTCGCCCTCGGCGTGGTGCAGGGGCTGGCCCGCTCCCGACTGCTGGACAAGTTCCACTTCCTCTCCACCGTCTCCGGCGGCGGCTACCTCGGCGGCTGGCTGAGCGCCTGGATGAAGCACACCGACCCGGCCCACGTGGCGGAGGAGCTGCGCCGCTCCACCGGCCGGCCGCTCGACCCGGAGCCCGCCCCGATCCGCCACCTCCGGACCTACAGCAACTACCTGAGCCCCAAACTGGGGCTCCTTTCCGCCGATACCTGGACCCTGGCCGCGACCTACCTGAGGAACCTCTTCCTCAACTGGCTCATCCTGATCCCCGCTCTGGTCGGAGTACTGCTCCTCCCATTGCTCCTGGTGAATGTCGTAAGGTGGCAGCCGAGCCAGGGTATCTGGCTCGGAATCCCGGCCGGACCGGAAATCCTGCTGGCGCTGATCGCGTTCGTCGGCGGCGTTCTCACCGTCCGCTATGTGCACGCCAACCGGCCGGTGGCCATCGGTGCAACCGAAGGCACCGGGCTCGTCGACCCGAAGCGGGACCAGCGACAATTCCTCCGGCAATGCCTCTACCCACTGGTGATCGCGACGGCGGCCGCCACCATTTCCTGGCGTTGGGGCGCCCACTACGTCGAGCCGCTCCCGGGGCCGCTCCAATTCGCCCTCTTCGGCGGCTTGGGCG
This sequence comes from Gemmatimonadota bacterium, assembly GCA_041491785.1. Taxonomy (GTDB): domain Bacteria; phylum Gemmatimonadota; class Gemmatimonadetes; order Gemmatimonadales; family GWC2-71-9; genus JABFSM01. The sequence continues at coordinate 1,251 of JBGPVQ010000460.1, forward strand.
CCGTGGTGCACGGCATCGGATGGGCGCTCTCCATCCGGCGGGGAACCTCCACGGGCGCAATCGTGAAGGAGGGACTCTTCGTCCTGCTGGTCGGGGCGGTCGCGGGGATCGTGGCATGGCAGGGCGTCCGTGCGCTCTCGATGGCGCTCGAGCCCTCGCCGCTCCGCACCGAGCTCTACGTCTGCCTTGCCGTGCCCTTCCTGCTCTCGCTCATCCTGATCTTCACCCACCTGTACGTCGGCTACACCAGTGACAAACAGCTCGACGCCGAGCGGGAGTGGTCCGCCCGATTCAGCGCCTGGACCCTGATCGTCGTGGTGGGATGGCTGGTCGGCTTGAGTGTGGTAATTCTGGGACCCATCGGGCTGGGCTGGGTATTCGACGACCTGACCACCAACCGCGGCAAGGGAGTGACCCTCGCGGTGAAGACGGTGGTGGGCGCGGTCGGAGTTTTCTCCGGAGCGGTGACCCTGAGGAAGGGCGGCGGCGCCGCAACGCCGGGCGCCGCCGGATCGGCCGGCGCCCCGATGGGCTGGACCCTCGGGCTGGCGCTCACCACCTTCGTCGCCTTCCTGGTGGTGCTGCTGAGCTGGACCGGCGTTCAGCTCCTCCTCGCGGTGGAGGGGGTGCCGGGACAAGCGGTTCCCACCTCGATTCCGGCGAATGCGCTCCTCGCGGGGGGATTGCTCCTGTTCGCGATGGGGACCGCCTCCCGGGTCGACAGCAACAAGTTCTCGCTCCACTCGATGTATCGGGCCCGGCTGATCCGCGCCTACCTCGGCGCGTCCCGCCCCGCCGGGGAACGGGATCCCAACCGATTTACCGGCTTCGACGACGGCGACAACCTGCCGATGCGGGATCTCCGGACCCCCGGGGAAGGGAAGCGGCCGCTCCACGTGGTGAACCTGGCGCTCAACCTGGTGGCGGGGAGCAACCTCGCCTGGCAACAGCGCAAGGCCGAGTCGTTCACGGTGAGTCCGCTGCACTGCGGGGCCCACGATCTGGGGTACCGTCGCACCTGGAACGAGCCGCTTAATAAGGGCTACGCCGGCATGCGGGGCATCTCACTGGGAACCGCGATCACCATCTCGGGCGCCGCGGCCAGCCCCAACATGGGCTACCACTCCTCTCCGATCATCGCGTTTCTGCTTACGCTATTCAACATCCGGCTGGGCTGGTGGCTCGGCAA
>JBGPVQ010000461.1:0-2437 GCA_041491785.1 Gemmatimonadota bacterium
ACGACCTGATGACTGGGGGTTAGGGGATTTTGCCGACTTCCTCGACTCCGGATTCGGCCCCGGTGTCTTCGGTATTCGCATGGGTGGGGGCCGCCACCGACATCGCCGGCGCACCCACATGTTCGAGTCGGGCGAGGTCAAGTTCGTCATTCTCCGTCTGCTGAAGGAAAAGCCCCGCCACGGCTACGAGATCATCAAGGCGCTGGAGGAAAAGCTGGCCGGCTGCTACACGCCGTCGGCGGGCACCGTCTATCCCACGTTGCAGTTGCTCGAGGACCAGGGCTTTGTCCGGGTCGTCGAGGAGAACGGGAAGAAGGTCTATCACATTACCCCCGAAGGCGAGGCGTTCCTCGAGGAAAACAAGGCCGCCATCGAGGACATCTTCGACCGAGTCCGGGACACCGTGCGGGACTTTGCCGGCGGACCGATGGGCGAGCTGCACCACGCGTTCGCGCGCATCGCCAGCGTCACCTACAAGCGCGCTTGGCGCTGGGGGGGCGGACATCCGGCGGTTCCCCGGATCGTCGAGATTCTGAAGCGGGCCGCGGACGACATCGAGAGGGAGTGGGAAAAGGAGTTGAACAGTTCCCCTGTTACCTGACCCGGGAGCCCGCAGATGCAGTTCGAAGCGGCGTGGTCGAGCTGGATGACGTTTGTTCTGGTGATGATGGTCGTGGGACCGACCCTCCGGATGGTGTTCGGCAGCCGGTGGTCCCGCCGGTGGAGCCGGTACGATCGATTCGCCCAGCCTGATCCGGAGCAGAACGCCCGGATCGAGGCGGCGCTCGCCGAGCGCGACACGGTGATCGAGGACCTGCAGCGACGCTTGTCCGAAATGGAGGGGCGCCTCGATTTCACCGAGCGCCTCATCGCGACCCGCAGCACCGAGACGCCGAGAGAGCCGTTGCCCGTCGACCGTTGACCGCGCGTTATCTTCCGCCATGGTCAATGGTCCCGCGCTGGTTCTCCATGGCCTTCGCAAGGCATATAAGGATGTGATCGCCGTGGACGGCCTCGATCTCGAGGTCCGTCCCGGCGAGTGTTTCGGCCTGCTCGGGCCCAACGGCGCCGGCAAAACGACCACCATCGAAATCTGCGAGGGGTTGAACGTTCCGGATGCCGGCGAAGTCCGCGTGTTGGGACAGACCTGGCAGTCCGATCCCCAGGCCCTCCGCGAGCGGCTGGGCATTTCTCTCCAGGAAACCCAATTCTCCGAAAAGCTCACCGTCGCGGAAACTCTCCAGCTCTTCCGCAGCTTCTATCGCCGGCCCCGCCCCTTGGAGGCGGTGCTCGACGCGGTGCAGTTGGGTGAGAAGCGGAACGGCCGGGTGGGCCAGCTTTCCGGAGGCCAGAAGCAACGGCTCGCCCTGGCCTGCGCCCTGGTGGCTGACCCGGAGATCTTCTTCCTAGACGAGCCCACCACCGGGCTCGACCCCCAGTCGCGCCGCCAACTCTGGGAACTGATCGAGGGGGTCAAAGCCGCCGGCAAGACGGTGGTCCTCACCACCCACTACATGGAAGAGGCCGAGCGGCTCTGCGACCGCGTGGCCATTGTCGACCACGGGAAGATCATCGCCCTGGGTACGCCCCGGGAGCTCATCGCCGGGCTCGGGGCCCAGCACGTGGTGGAATTCCGCGTGGGCGAGGGGGCCGGTGCGGTGGCGGACGAGGAGCTCATGGCGCTGGACGGCGCCCAGAGCGTGCGGCGGAGGGACGGAAGCTATCTCCTCGAATCTGCCCAGGCGCACCGGACCGTGCCCGCGCTGCTCGCCTTGCTGGGCGCGCGCGGCCTGCCGCTCGCCGAGCTGAGCACCCACTCCGCCACGCTGGAGGATGTCTTCGTGCATTTGACCGGACGGCAGCTGCGCGATGGCTGATCCGCCGCAGCGGCGCTGGACCGAGCGGCCGCTGGCCCAGCTCACCCTGGTCCGGATGCGGGAGTTCCTTCGCGAGCCGGAAGCGGTATTCTGGACGTTTCTCTTCCCAGTCCTGATGACCGCGGGGCTCGGCATCGCATTCCGGAGCAAGCCCGAGGACCAGGCCAAGGTGGCGGTGCTCGCCAGTGCGCCCGCGGCCACCGAGACCGCCGCGCGACTCAGGAGCGACCGGCATCTCGACATTCAGATCCTCGATGATTCCGCGGCGGCCCGGGCGCTCCGCACCGGCCGGATTGCCCTGGTGATCGTTCCCGTCTCGCCCGCCGAGGTCGAGTACCGCTTCGACGACACCAGGCCGGAGGGCGTCGCGGCCCGGCGGCTGGCCGACGACGCGTTGCAGCGCAGCGCCGGCCGCCGCGATCCGGTGGTGATCGAGGAGCGGAAGCTCCGCGAGCGCGGCTCCCGCTATATCGACTTCCTGGTGCCCGGGCTCCTCGGCATGAATCTGCTGGGCAGCGGCATCTGGGGCATCGGATTCTCGGTGGTGGACGCGCGGCGGA
>JBGPVQ010000462.1:0-2432 GCA_041491785.1 Gemmatimonadota bacterium
CGCCAGTCCCTCGTCGCGGAAGTCGCCCCCTTCGGTGTACGGCCCCAGGAACATGAGATACATGCGGAAGGTGTCGGCGCCCCACCTGGCGATGTACTCGTCGGGGATGACCACGTTCCCCTTCGACTTGGACATCTTGGCCCCGTCCTTCACGATGGTGCCGTGGGCCCGGAACTTCCGGAACGGCTCCTCGAAATGGAGCACGCCCTTGTCGTGGAGCACCATCGCCAGAAAGCGGCTGTAGAGCAGGTGGAGCACCGCGTGCTCGTTCCCCCCGATGTAGCTCGCCACCGGGAGCCATCGTTTGACCCGGTCGGCCTCGAACGGCCGATCGTCGAATTCGGTCGAGAGATACCGCAGGTAGTACCACGCCGAGTCGAGGAAGGTGTCGGAAACGTCGGTCTCGCGGTGGGCCTGCTTCCCGCATCGGGGGCAGGGCACCACGTACCACTCCTGGTGCCGGGCCAGCGGGGAAATGCCGGAGTCGTCGGGGCGGAAGTCCTCGATGATCGGAAGCCGCACCGGAAGGTCCTTCTCGGGAACGGGGACTGGTCCGCACCCTTCGCAGTAGATGATCGGAATCGGCGGCCCCCAATAGCGCTGGCGGGAAATGCACCAGTCGTGGAGCCGGTATCGGACCACACCCTTGCCCTGCTGCCCCTGCTCCAGCCAGTCGACGATGGATCGCAGTCCCTGCTCCGCGGGAAGCTCGGAGAATCGGCCCGAGTTGACCAGCCGGAGCTCGTCGGTTTCGAGCGCCGCCTCCCGGAGCGGGGTGGCCCCGGTCTCACCGGCCCCGGCGAGCACCCGGATGATAGGGAGACGGTACCGCGTCGCGAAGGCGAAGTCGCGCTCGTCGTGGCCCGGCACCGCCATGATGGCGCCGGTACCGTATTCCATGAGCACGTAGTCGGCGATCCAGACCGGAATCTCGGCGCCCGTCGCGGGGTTGCGGGCGTAACCACCGGTCCAGACGCCGTTCTTTTCCTTCTCACCGACCTTGCGGGAAACCAGATCCTTGGCCGCGGCCGCCTTGCGATAGGCCTCCACTGCGATTCGCTCCACTGGCGCGGTCAGCCTTTCCACCAGCGGATGCTCCGGCGCCAGCACCATGAAGGTGGCGCCGAAGATGGTATCGGGTCGGGTGGTGAACACCCGGATCGGCCCCGCGCCGCTCGGAAAGTCGATCTCCGCTCCGTCGCTCCGACCGATCCAGTTCCGCTGCGCGATGGAGGTCGATGCGGACCAGTCCATCTTCGTCCGATCGTCGAGATTGGCCAGGAGCCGCTCGGCGTACTCGGTGATCTTGAAGAACCACTGCTCCAGGAAGCGCTGCTCCACCAGGGTGCCGCAGCGCTCGCACGCGCCGTTGATCACCTGCTCGTTGGCCAGCACGGTCTTGTCGTTCGGGCACCAGTTGACCGCGGCCTTCTTCTTGTAGGCCTTGCCCGCGTGGTAGAGCTGCAGGAACACCCACTGGGTCCACTTGTAGTAGGCGGGATCGGTGGTGGTCAGCTCGTGGCGCCAGTCGAACATCCCGCCCATCCGCTTGAGCTGCCGGCGGAAGTTCGCGATGTTGCGCGGAATCAGGTCGGCGGGGTGCACGCCGGTCTTGATCGCGAAGTTCTCGCTATGGATGCCGAAGGCGTCGTAGCCCATCGGCTCGAACACCTGGTAGCCCTGGAGTCGCTTGAAGCGCCCAAAGACGTCGGCGCCGGTAAAGGCGAAGACATTCCCGACGTGGAGCCCCTCGGCCGAAGGGTAGGGGAACATCATGAGGTTGTAGAACGGCCGGTCGGCGTGGTCCAGGTCGGGCGCGTTGGTTCCCCGCTCGGCCCAGCGGGCCTGCCACTTGGATTCCACCGCATTGGGGTGGTAGGAATCGTCGGGATGGTGTTCGGTCATGGGGGTAACTTAATATCCATTCCTCCATGGCCCTCTTCCGAAATCCCCTCAGCCGCAGCGTCCAGGCGGGCGGGGTGGTCGCCACCGTGGCGCTCACCGGGGTGATGTGGGCGTTTCTCACCGGCGAGTTCGGATGGCCGCTCGTCTATCAGCTCACCGTCTTCGCGCTGGTCTGTCTCCTCATTCTCTGGGTGGCGCTCTCCTGGCTCGAGCGGACGATCATCCGTCCGCTGGCTTTGGTAGCCAGGATCACCCTGCGGGTCTCCGAGGGCGACCTCACCGTCTCGAAGGAGGAAATCAACCGGGTGGGCGGCGGGGCGGTAACCGAGGGGCTGGACCGCATGGTGCGGGAGCTCAACCGGCTGGTCGGCTCGATTCGGGCGGCGGCCACCGACGCCGCGGCGCTGGCGGAGGAGATTTCCTCCGCCACCCAGCAGATGGTCTCCTCGACCGAGGAGGTGGCGGGAACGACGGCGGAGCTCACTGATCGCGCCATCGCGCAGGCATCACTGGTGCGGGGCGTGGCC
>JBGPVQ010000463.1:0-2424 GCA_041491785.1 Gemmatimonadota bacterium
GCCGTGGCGGTCAAGGCGTTCGCGCTGGTGCCGGGGCTGCTCGGGTTGGTGCACCAGCTGGGCCTCGCGCCGGCCGGCGATGAAGGCGTCGAGGTGGCGGCGTGCGAGCTGGTGCTGGAGGCGCTCGCCGCGCAGAAACGCATCAGCCGCAGCGAGGAAGTTGGGTGGACGAAAGCCCGGAAGCTCAGGGAGTAGGAGGCCGCGCTGTGGTGGCGGCGGGCCACATGGTCCTGGCCCGAGCCCCGATGACCGCCGCCGCCCCGTCGAGCCCCAGCGCCTCCGTATTCAAGATCATGTGGTAGTTGGTCGGGTCGTTCCAGTCCCGCCCGTAGTGCTGGCGCAGATATCGGGCGCGGTCCCGGTCGGTTTCCTCCATCACCCGCTCGGCCTCCTTCGGATCCACGCCCAGCCGTTCGATCGCGGCCCGCAGCCGGAACGCCGTCGACGCCACCAGTTTGACGTGGAGCGCGTCATGCTCCCCGCGGAGCACCGCCGGCGCCGCCCGGCCCACCATCACCACGCGCCCCTCCGCTGCAATCTCGGCAACGACCGACTCGGTGACCCGGACCAGCGTCGCTTCCTCCGGCTCGGGAACCTTCTCCGCCGGCGCGGGGAACAGCTCGGGGGCCGCGCGGGTCAGTGCCACGGCAAGGCGTTCGATGAATCCGGGGGCCCGCTCTTCGCGGCGGGCCACCTCCGCGGGGGGGAGCCCCGCTCGGGCCGCGACCCGGTCGATCAGCTCGTTGTCCACCACACGCCAGCCCAGGTCCGCCGCGACCCGGCGGGCGACCTCGCTGCCGCCGGCGCCGAATTGGCGAGAGATGGTGATGATCATGGTCTCCCTCCAGGCATCCTCAACATCCTCCACGCGGTGAGCGCCCCGGCGGCCAGACAGATCGATCCGCCCACCAGCACGGCCGTCGTGGTACTGGAGCGCTCCGAAATCCACCCCGCCTGCAGGGACCCGAACGGAGACATCCCCACCACGATGAACGAGTAGAAGCCCATGACCTGGCCCCGCAGGTGATCGGGCGCACCGGTCTGGAGGAGCGTGTTCGTCATGATCGCATTCAGCGCCATGCAGAGCCCGCAGAGCGTCGCCAGGGCGAAGGCAAACCCCACCTGATGCACCAGGCCGAGGGTGACCAGCGCGGCGCCCAGCATCACCCCGGCCCAAAGCGCAGTGGTTTCCTTGCGGAGTCGGTGCCCCACCGCGGCGATCGACAGCGCCCCGGCGGCGGCGCCCACGCCAAACGCCGAGAGAATAGCCCCGTAGCCGCCCGCGCCGGCATGGAGCACGTCGCGGGCGTAGACCGGGAGGATGGCGATGAACGAGGAGCCGAAGATGTTGAACACCGCGGTGAGCGTGACCAGAGCCCGCGGCCAGGGGCTGCCGAGAACGTGGGACACCCCTTCGCGGAGGCCGGCGCGGTGGCCCGGCCGGACCAGCGCCAGCGCGGGATCGGGCCGAATCATCACCAGCCCGACCAGTACGGCGAGGAAGCTCGCCGAGTTCAGAAAAAAGCAGACCGCGGAGCCGGCCGTGGCAATCAGGGTTCCCGCGATGGCCGGCCCGAAGACCCGGGAGAGGTTGAACGCCGACGAATTGAGCGCGATGGCGTTCATCAGATCCTCCTTCCCCACCAGCTCGACCTGAAACGACTGGCGGATCGGGATCTCGAACGCGCTGACCAGGCCGCCCAGGAATGCGAGGGCGTAGAGCATCGGGACGGTGATCGCGTGGAACGCGGTGAGGAGCCCCAGCGCGAGCGCCACCACGAGGAGGGACGACTGCAGCACGATCAGCGCCCGCCGCCGATTCACCCGGTCGGCGACGACGCCACCGTAGAGCGTGAAGAGGAGGACCGGCAAGGCGCCGAGGGCGGTGACCAGGCCGACCTTGAGGGCGGAGTTGGTGAGCTCGAGTGTGAGCCAGCCGAGAGCGACCGACTGCATCCAGCTGCCGCAAAGCGAAACGAACTGCCCGACGATGAACAGGCGGAAGTTGCGATGGCGGAGGGCGCCGAACGAAGCCCCGGGCGTCGGCATGCCCGCATTGTAACACGATTATCATTGAGGCGTGCGCTACACCACCTATACCAAACTCGTTCCCGGCCTCGCCGACCAAGTCAATCTCCAGGCACTGCTCGACCAGCTGGGCGACTTCCTGCTGCAGTCGGGGTTTGCCGGAGGGCCGGGGGACTGGCCGTGGTGGGCCGAGCCGGGCGAAGGAGGCGAGCGCTCGATGGATGGGCTCCGCGAGGCGATCCTTCGCGCGCTCATGGAGTCGGGCCAGCTCACGCCCGAGATGGTGAAGTTTCTTCGCGGGGAATCCACCGGCGACGCTGAGAAGGATCGCGAGCTGGAGCGCCAGCTCGGCGAGCTGCTCGATCAGATCATCCAGCGCCTGATGGACGAGGGATA
>JBGPVQ010000464.1:0-2408 GCA_041491785.1 Gemmatimonadota bacterium
CCGCTCCCGCTCGGCGACCACCCGGTCGATCACCAGCGCTGCCTGCTCCGCCGCCTGGAGAACGCCGTCCTCCGCCTCCCGTCTGACCCGCCCCTCGATCAGCCGGCTCGCGGCCCAGGCCAATCCGGCGAGGATGAAGAACAGGACGACGCCGATCCAGACGACGATTCGGCGGCTGAGCGAGCTGGCGGAGGTCGAGGTCGAGGTTCCCATCGCCATCCTCAGGATTGGGGCCGGGGTCTCGCGAGGAGCCGCTCCGCGAAGTCGACGCGTTCCTCGACCTCGCCGACTCGCCGCCGCAGGTCCTCGAGCATCTCGTGTTCGGTCTGCGTCAGCCGTTGTTTGCGTGACACGCGCATCTCCGGCGGCAGCAGCCGGATCATCAGCGCGATACCGGCGAACGACGCCACGATGAGAGTGCCGACGCCAAACGCCCATTCCGGGATGCCGAACATGGGCGGCCTACGGCTCCCGGTCCCCGATCGGCATTCCGGGCGGCGCCACGAACGGCTTCGGCAGCGCCTGGGGATCCCAGGGGCGCTCCAGGAACCGCTTGATGTCGACCGCGAGCTGCATCAGATGGGCCGTCCCTTCCGCCGAGCCGACGAGCTGGCTGGGACTCACCTCGGGCAGTGAGGCCAGGAAGCCGCGCAGCTTCATCGTCGCGATCGCCTTCACCTCGGGACTTCTGGTCGTCTGGACCAGCCACATCAGCCGGTCCACCAGCACCCGTTGCACCGCCTGAGCCAGCGCCACCTCGTAGGAGTCCTCGGTCGTCGACTTTCCGGCAGCCAGGATGCTGTCGACCACCTCCGCCAATCCCGGCTGCGCCGGGTCCAGCGCGTGCTGTTGCACCAGCCGGGCGGCGCGCTCCGGATTAAAGAGGAGTTGCGCCACCATGTCCGCCGCGGCGCTCGCCGGCGTGATGGCATCGAACACCGGATCGGTAAGCTTGTCGAACAGCTCCCGATGCTCGGGAAACCCCGACGGACGGGGAGGGATCTTGGAGAGAATCGCGCGGGAGAACGCCAGCTCCCTGGGGGAAAGCGTCCGCAACACCGCGGCGAGGGCCCTTCTCTGCTCGGCCGCGGGCACCGCGCGCACCGGCTCCTGCCCGTCGCCCCGGAGAGTGTAAGTATAGTACTGCCCGGCCACCACCTTGGCGGCCGCCTCGACCTGGTAGCGATGGTGAAGGTACAGGGGGACCAGGACTTCCTCCAGCAGCGCCATCGGCTGGCCTCGGCGGATGGCCGCCTCGCCGAACCGGTCGAGCGCCGCGCGGCGGACCTGCATGACTCGGGCCAGCTCCGCCACCGGATCGGTTCCGTTGTCCCAGAGGTGCGTGTTAGGATGTGCGCTCCCGAGCGGCCGGGCGTCCTGATCGGTCAGGAAGTGGAGCCCCTTGGCCCGCGCCGCCGCCAGGAGGCCGTCCAGCGCCTGGGCCTCGTCGGTGCCGGGGGCGAAATCAGTATAGCCGAACCGGATGGCCTCCTTGTCCCAGGCGCCGATGCCCACCGCATAGGCGTCGGACAGGTCGATCGCTCCGTTCGCCTCCAGCTTGACCAGCGGGTGGGGGTAGTCCATCACGGAGGCGCGGTTGGCCATGCTGGAGATGTAGTTGTGCTGCAGGCCGAGGGTGTGCCCGACTTCGTGTGCGGCCAGCTGGCGGAGCCGGGCGAGGGCCATCGCCTGCGCCGCGCTGGCCGGCTCGGTTCCGGTCTTGTAGGGCGCGAGCAGGCCCTCCGCAATCAGGAAGTCCTGCCGCATCCGCTCCGAGCCCAGCGTCACATGGCCCTTGATGATCTCGCCAGTGCGCGGATCGGTGACGGTGTTCCCGTAGCTCCACCCACGGGTGAATCGGTGCACCCATTGAATCATGTTGTAGCGGACGTCGAGCGGATCGGCCCCCTCGGGGAGGAGCTCGACGCGGAACGCGTTTCGGAATCCCGCGGCCTCGAACGCCTGGTTCCACCACCGGGCGCCCTCCAGGATGGCCGAGCGCATCGGTTCCGGAGCGCCGCGATCGAGGTAGTACACGATCGGTTTGACGGCCTCGCTCAGCGGGGCGCGGGGGTCCTGCTTCTCGAGCCGATGGCGGGCGATTAACTGGTGGGTCTGGGTTGCGCCGAGTGGCGCGGTGAAGTCCATATATGAGATCGAGTAGAAGCCCGCGCGCGGATCGAAGGTCCGGGGTTTGAATCCCGGTTCCGGCAGCGCCACCAGAGAAATCCGTTCCCGGATGGTCAGCGCCTCGGGGGAGGGGGCCACATCCCGTACCCAGGCGCCGGGATTCTCGCCGGTGAAGGTGAGCTGGGTTTCGATCTCGGTGTTCCGGGGAAACCCTTTGGTGTTCTGCGGATAGATGGCGCTCCGCGACGGGTCGAGCCGGTAGCTGCCCTGCCGAGCGC
>JBGPVQ010000465.1:0-2392 GCA_041491785.1 Gemmatimonadota bacterium
TCGATCTTGGCGTTGGTATGACCGGCACGCCCCGCGTGGATTTGGTCGGGACCACGCCGCTGACCGGACCGGCGAAAACCGAATTCGATGCGAATATCGCGCGCGAGCTCGCCGATGTACGAGCCAGGGTGGACGGCCAGACCTATTTCAAGTTCCACCCGGTCCTGTCACTGGGGCTCCGAATTCAACCCTGAGCACCGGGTCAGAAGACGCCGCGAAGCGCTTCCTCCCAGTAGTCCCCCAGCTTCCGCAGCGCAGCCAGCCAGCGCTCCCGCTCCCCGGCGTTGAGAGGCTGCTCCCCTCGGCGAGCCGGCTCCGCGGGGAGCGGGATGTCCGCCCCGGCAGCCCGTGCGGCGAGCAACGGCTGAAGGAGAAAGGCGGTCAGCCGTCTCCGGAATTCGAAGCTCTCAGTGGCGCCCCCCACGATCGGCCGGCCGGCGGACGGCGTCAGCCCTGAAAGCCATCGCTCCAACCGCAGCGCCACCCCCACCAGCGACCAGGCCGCGAACGGGATCACCACCCGGCGGGCATAGCGAGGATCAGCGCCGCTCTCGGGATCGGGCGGAAGGATCCCAACCCACCCCACCTGCGGCTGGTCCTCGGTTCCTTCCGAGCCCAGGAACCAATCCACCGAAAGACCGTAGGCCTGCGCCAGCCGCGCAATCGTAGTGAGCGAGGGATCGAGGGAGTCCCCCCGGTGTAATTCCCGAAGCGTCGCGTAGGGGACGCCGGTATGTATCGCGGCCTCCCGGAGATTCCCGGCGTGCACCTGCGACACGAGCCGGCGCAGCCGCCGGGTCACCGGATGGTGAGCGACGGGGAGCTGCGCCGGGGGTCGGCCCCGCCGGGCGGATGGAAGCATAGCCAAGTATAGCAGTAAACTATTTGACTGTAAAGCGGTAATTTATTTATTGTCACCCGATGGATGTTTGATGGCTGGTTGACACTCCGACGCCAGGCTGGCCTCACACCGGCACCTGGGGATTCCACCAGCTTCGGAGCATCGGTGGTCGACTACCATTGCACCACCCGAAGGTGCGCCACCTGCGACTGGTGGGAAGGGGAACGATTCGCCCATCGCGGCGCCGGCCGGGTCCACACCCCTCGCCACGCCGGGGCCGGCTATTGCCGATCGCCGGTGAGCTGGTGGGCGGAGCGCCTTCGCCAGGCCGAATGGCTGTGCTGCTTCTGGCAGCAGTGGAGTCCGATTCGTGAGGCCGCTGCTGGGCGGACGCAATCGGGAACCGTTATCCTTGACCCGTCCATGCGCCGCTCCGAGTATCTGAAGCCGCTGTCGCCCCGATGACGCCTGCCGCGACACCCGCCGTCGCCCGCGCCGCCTCTCACGTGCTTCTGGTCGAGCCGGTCCGCTTCCGCTACAACCGTCAAACTGGCGAGACCAACGTCTTTCAGGCGGCGCCGCTCCCGGAGGACGAGGAGCGACTGGCCACCCTCGCGGTGGAGCAGCACCAGCAGCTCAAGGAGCTCCTGGTCGCCAACGGAGTGGCGGTGACCTTGGCGAGGAGCCTGCCGGAGAGTCCCGACGCGCCCTTCTGCAACAACTGGTTTTCAACCCATCCGGCAGATGAGCGTGCTCCCGCGACGCTGGTGCTCTACCCGCTCCTCGCGGAGAACCGGAGAACCGAGCGCCGACCCGATCTCATCGCGCTGCTCCGCCCGGCGTACCCGCGCCTGGTGGACCTTTCCTCCAATGAGCGCAAAGCGCGGTTTCTCGAGAGCACCGGGAGCCTGGTCCTCGACCACGGGGGCCGCACCGCCTACGCAGCGCTTTCCCCACGCACCGACGCGGCGCTCGCCTCAGAGTGGGCTGCCGAGCTGGGCTATCACCTGGTGCTGTTCACCGCGGTCGATCCGGCGGGAGTGCCCTACTACCACACCAACGTGTTGATGTTCGTCGGGCACCGCCTGGCCGGCGTTGCCCTGGAATCGATCCGCTCGGCCGCGGAGCGGCGAGCCGTCGAACAGCGTCTACTGCGGGACGGAAACCAAATCCTCGCGCTCAGCCAGGGACAGGCGGCCGAGTTCTGCGGGAACTGCCTCGCCCTCTCGAGCGGAGAGGGGCAGCCGTTGTTCGTGATGTCGAGCCGGGCGTTTCGCGCCTTCAGCCTTGCCGAGCGCGCCACCATCGAACGCCACGGGCGGATCCTGCATACCGATCTCTCGGCATTCGAGCGGATAGGTGGAGGGTCGGCCCGGTGCCTCATCGCGGAGTTGTTCTAGCGGCGGCGGTTTTGCCGGCAAGGTAGTGAGCGCTCGCCAGCCCAACCACCACGACCATGATCCCCGCCTCTCGCCCGCTCACCTGCGTGGCCACCACCATCATCCCGAGCACACCCGCCACGGCAAACCCTGGCCCCCCGGGAAGGACAAA
>JBGPVQ010000466.1:0-2343 GCA_041491785.1 Gemmatimonadota bacterium
CGGTGCCCAAGGGCAAATACTCGGTCTGGATGGTCGTCCGTCCGGCGGCGGAGTGGACCATGGTGCTCGATCCCCGGTTCCACCGGTATCACATGTCTCCTCCGGACTCGGCCGCCGAGCAGATCCGTTTCCAACTGCGGCCACAGGAGCGGCCGTTCATCGAGGTGCTCACCTGGTCGTTCCCGGACAACCGGCAGAGCGGCGCCACCCTTGCGATGCAGTCGGGCACCAGCTATGCCCCGCTCGAGGTGGAGGTCGAGCCGTCGCACCGCCTGACGATCGCCGCGGACAAGGCGTCGCCGTACCTCGGCACCTACGAGTTCCTGTGGGCCGGTCCCTCGGGCACGCCGGTGAGCACCCAACCCGTGGCGTTCACCTTGGCGTACGAAAGCGGCCGTCTCATCGGCCGTTGGACTCCCGTCCCGGATCCGACGATGGAACGGATCGTCCTCGTCCCCCTCGCCAACGATTGGTTCCTGACCGGCTTCTTCGATGAGAAGGGAGCCGTGTACGACCTGGAGACCGAGATGGTGTTCGAGTTCACCATACAGGCGGGGCGGGCGACCGGCTTCGAGATTCGCGGCCTGGGCGACGCGGTGATGGCCACCGCGAAACGGAAAAGCTGAAAGAAGGGCGCCTAGCTCACCACCGCCGGAAGCACGACCACTTCGTGCTTCAGCACTTTGGCCAGCACGTTTCCCTTCCGGGTGGCGCCCCAGCATTCCAGCGAAAGATCCGCGCCCCGCTGCTTCGGCACCGCGCGGATGGTGAGCCGGTCGGCGGTAAGCCGCGTGGTGACCCGCTCGACCGCTGCGGTGTGCCCTCGATCGAGCCCGTCCGCCACCCGGAGAATGCCGGAAAGCCGCCGGACGATGGCCTGCTCGTCCTCGGGCAGCCGCGTGAATTCCTCGTGCTTGAGGCTCGGCCCGTTCCGGCGGTGGTAGCGGCTGATCAACGCCACGAGATAACGGTCGCGCGACGTGAAATTGAGCCGCTCGGCATGCATGATCAGCTGGAAGCTGTGCCGATGGTGCTTCCGGTAGCTCACTACCTGCCCCACGTCGTGGAGGAGGCAGGCCGCTTCCAGGATGGGGCGTTCGTCCGGATCGGCGCCGAGGGCGTCGCACAGCCTATCGAACAGCGTCAGGCCGAGAATGCGGACCTGCTCCACGTGGCGGCGGTCCCCCTGGCACCGATCGATGAACTCGCGCATGGCGCGCAGCGGGTCCGCCTGGCGGGGAGCGCTTTCCCCGATCATATCGAGGAGGAGGCCTTCCCGGAGCCCGAACGCGCTCACGGTCACGCTGCGGGCCTCGAGCAGATTGAGCAGCTCCGCGGTCACCGCGAGGCCCGCCAGAATGATGTCCGCCCGCTGCGGGTTGAGCCCCTCCACATTGCGCCGCCGCTCCACGCTCAGCGAGCAGAGCCAGTCGAGCAGCTGCTCCACCTCCGCGGTCTTCACCACCTCCCCATGGGCGGCGTCGGTCGGGTGGCCCCGCCGGGCCAGCACCATGCGGGCCAGGTTCGTGAAAGTGCCGCCGGAACCGATGATCGTGGCATTGCTCCACTCCCGCCAGCGCCCGACCTTCTTGAGCCGCTTGTGGATCTTGGAGCGCAGCCGCTCCACCTCCTTGGAACGGGAGCGATTCTCGAAGAGGTACTTCTCGGTGAGTCGGACGGCGCCCAGCGGCAGTGACTTCGTGAGCTCGACCAGCCCGTTGACCGCGCCGATCAGCTCAAGACTCCCGCCGCCGATGTCCGCCACCAGCGCGCGCCCCGAAGCGAGCGGAAAGTGGTGTGCCACCGAGCGCCACGAGAGCGCCGCCTCCGCCTCGGTGTCGATGATCTTGAGCGGAATCCCCACCTCGCGGCGGACCCGCTCTACGAACGCCTTGCCGTTCTCCGCTTCCCGCACCGCCGAGGTGGCCACCGCCGCGATGCGCCGCACCCCGCGCCGCTCGGCCACCTCGCGCATCCGGCCCATCGCCTGGATGGCCCGCGCCATCGCGAACTCGTCGAGCCGGTTGGATTCGCCGACCCCGGACGCCAGGCGCGGCTGGTCCTTGACCTCGTCGATCACCTTGATACCGCCCTGCGGATCGAACTCCGCCACCAGCAGCCGGATCGAATTGGAGCCGACATCGATGGCGCCGAGCCGTTCACCCGGCTCGGGCGCCTTGGCGTGCAGGGAAGCGAGGTAGGAACGGCGCATCAGGAGTTCCCCTTCATGTCCTCGGCGTGGTGCTTGATGGACTTTCCTTCGACCAGGAAGACGACGTCCTCGCCCACGTTGGTGGCCAGGTCGGCCACCCGCTCCAGATTCCGGCTCACCAGAAACAGCTC
>JBGPVQ010000467.1:0-2343 GCA_041491785.1 Gemmatimonadota bacterium
CGCTTCCCTTCGGGAGCTCGCTCCTGGTCAGCGGCTTCGCGGCGGAGTCTTCGCCGCCCCGCTGAGCCGCTCCACCGTCGAGCGGAACTCCGGCTGCCCCAGCCGGACCGCCTCCTCGGCCTTGCCCAGCGCGAGTGCCGTGTCTCCCGCCGCAAGCGCGCACTCGATGAGCCGGCTCCGCACGGTGGTCCGCGACGGCGCGATCCGCACGCCCTCGGCGAGCACCGGAAGCGCCTCGGCGCAGCGCCCTTGGTTCCGGAGCACCTGCCCCAGCTGCTCGTACACCCGGGGATCCCGGCCGTACAGCGCGAGGGCCGCTCGAGCCTCTTCCTCCGCTTCAGGGTAACGCCGCACGCCCTCGTAATAGCGGGAGGCCACGAAGTGGGCCCGGTAGACCCGCGGCGCATCCGCCACCAGACGGGGGAAGAACTCCTGCTGGGAGCGCCACGCCGACTCCCGCGCGATGCTGCGGGCCGCGAGAAGGGCCAGCGTCGCGAGGCAGAGGATGAGCGCCCCGGCGCGGAGTCCGAGGGCGGCGGCGGCCAGCCGCCCGGTCAGCGCGGAGACGCCGGCGCCCGCGGCGATCGCCAGCCCGAGGCTCGGCAGGAAGAGGTTCCGCTCCGACACGATCACCCCCGTGGCGGTGGCGACGTTGCTCACCGGAATGAGCGCCACCGCGATCCATGCCAGGGCGAAGCCGATCACCGGCTCCCGGCGCCACGCCCACGCGAACGCCGCGATCGCCGCCGCCAGCACCAGGAGGCCGGCGAGGTGCGGGAGGCCGAGCTGCGAGGTGAGCGGCAGCGCCGGCGGTCCGTATTCCGCCTGCAGGTGCGCCGGCCACAGCAGGAGCCGCGCCCAGATCGGCACCACCGCCAGCATCGCCACCGCCCGGTCAGGAAATGCCAGTCCATCGAACGCGGCCACCGGGGTTTCTCCCGCCAAGCTCCCCAGGACGATGGCCCGAAAAAGCAGCGCGCCCGCCACCACGACGGCCTGCAGGACGAACGCCGGCGCCACACTCCGGCGGAGCGCAGCGCCGGCGCGCCGCTCCCGCGACACCAGGGTGAGCTCCGCGGCGGCCAGGAGCATCGGAACGATGTACCCGGTTTCCTTGGCCAGGATTGCGAGGAGCGTGAGGCCGGCCAGCGCCCATCGACGGGAGGTGGTGAGCCCTTCCTCCGCCCGCCAAGCGAGGTAGCGCTCCACCGCGATGACTCCGAACAGCGCCGCGAGCAGCTCCGCCTGGCCCACCACGTTGGCCACCACCTCCACGTGCACCGGATGCACCGCGAAAAGCGCGGCCGCGGCCACCGCGCCGACCGGGGGAAGCAGCCGCCGGGCGAGACGGTAGACCAGAAACGCCACCAGCGCGGTGAGCCCGATGCTCACCGCATGGAAGATTGCCGGTCGGCCGCCGCCGGCGGCCCATTCGAGGGCAAAGAGCTGCAGGGTTACCGGTCGGAAGAGCGTACCCACGGTCCAGTAGCTCGAGTGCCAGATTTCGCTCGAGTGGGCCAGGCCGTGCACCAGCGGGTTCTCGACGATCGCGGGCACATCGTCGTAAACGAACCCGTTGGCCAGGGAGGGAAGCGCGGCCAGGGCCGCCAACGCCGTGACAGCGGCGCCGGCCTGCTTCATTTCGGCGATCCGCCGCTCGGCCCGTCGGGCAGGTTGACGCCGGGGACGCTGACGCTCCCTGGCGGCGCCCCGATCCGGAGCGCGCTGTCGGCGGTCTGGCGGAGGGCCCTCCAGGTGTCCAGACGCCGCCCGTAGGAAATCCCGATCCGGGTATTCAGCAGGGCCTCGGCGTATTCCCCCAGGTGAATCAGGCACGCCGTCAGCGACGCCCGCACCGCGAGATTGTCGGGATCGATGGCGAGCGATTGCCGGTACAACTTGGCCGCCGCGTAGCAGAATCCCCGGAGCCGGAGCTTGTTGGCGTATTCGAGATAGACGGTACTCACCTTGGGCGGCGCGAGCGCGATGGCCAGCCGGTACTCCCCCTCCGCCCGGCCCTCCGCCCCGGCCAGCGAGTACATCTCCGCGAGCGCGTGATGGGCGCGGTAGCTGAGCGGCGCGTCGTGACTGGCGGTGACGTACCAGTAGTTGAACTGGTCGGACCAGACCGGATGCCGCGTGGTGCTGCGGTACACCCCGAGGATGACGAGAGCTCCCGCGAGGGTGGCGAGCCCCAGTTGCGCGCGCCGCTCCGCCCGCTCGAGCAGGAGCGCCCCGACGCCGCCGAGGGCGATCATCGCCCCGACACTGGGAAGCAGGAGGGTCCGCTCGGCCAGGACGATGCCGGTGGGCACCAGCACGTTGTGCACCGGGAAGAGCGCC
>JBGPVQ010000468.1:0-2340 GCA_041491785.1 Gemmatimonadota bacterium
GCGCCGTTCGCGGAGCGGAAGCTCGCCCCGCTCCTGCGGCACCTCGATCCGGCCGGGATTCGACGGGTACTCGACGTGGGGTGCGGGCCGGGAACCAATGCCCGCCACTTTCTCCATTGTGAGTATCTCGGCGTGGACATCAACCCGGCCTACATTCGCGATGCCGAGCGTCGGTTCGGGCCCCGGTTCCGGGTGGCCGACGTGACCTCCATTCAGGCCGAGCTGGGCCTGGGATTCGACTGCATCCTGGCCAACAGCCTGCTGCACCATCTGCCGGATGACGCGGTGGACCGCCTGCTCCGCCATCTGGCCACGCTGCTCGCACCTAAGGGCGCGGTGCACATCCTTGACCTCGTGTTGCCGGAGCGGCCCTCGGTCTCCCGGCTGCTGGCGCGGCTCGACCGAGGGCATTTCCCCCGGCCGCTCGAGCGCTGGCGGGAGATCTTCTCCCGGCACTTCACCTCTGTGATCTTCGAGCCCTATCCCCTCGGCGTGGGCGGGGTGACATTGTGGAGCATGGTGTACTTCCAGGGCCGGCGGATTCCGTGAGGACAGGCATGCGTCTCTCGGTTGCCATCCCGGTGCACGACGAAGAGCCGATCATCCCCGAGCTGCTGGAGCGCCTGTCGGGGGTGCTCAATCGGCTGACCGGCGGGCCCCACGAAATAATCTTCGTGGACGACGGGAGCCGGGATCGGACCCTCCAGTTGCTCGAGGCTGCCGCGGTCCGGGACCCCCGGCTGGTGGTGGTCTCGCTCTCCCGTAACTTCGGCCACCAGGCGGCGCTCACCGCGGCGCTGGACCAGGTTACCGGCGACGCCGCCGTGGTGATGGACGGCGACCTTCAGGACCGGCCCGAGGAGATACCCCGTCTGGTCGCGAAGCTCGAGGAGGGATTCGACGTAGTGTACGCGCAGCGGGTCCGCCGCAAGGAGCCGCTGCTGCTGCGCCTGGCCTACTTCATCTTCTACCGGCTCATCACCGCGCTGTCCCGGCTCCGGCTCCCGGTGGACGCGGGCGACTTCAGCATCATGTCCCGGCGAGTGGTCGACGAGATCCGCCGCGCGCCCGAGCACAACCGCTACCTGCGGGGGCTGCGCACCTGGGTCGGATTCCGGCAGACCGGCATCGAAGTGGAACGAGCCGAGCGGGGCGCCGGGCGGAGCAAGTACTCGTTGGGCGCGCTGGTGCGGCTCGCCTTCGACGGCATCTTCGCCTTCTCCACCGCGCCGCTCCGCGCGGCCGCGGTGCTGGGGGCGGTCGCGGTCGTCCTCTCCTCGCTCTTCACCCTGTACTCGGTCTACGCCAAGGTGGTCCTCCACCGTTCTCCCCAGGGCTTCACCGCGCTGATCGTGGTGGTGACTTTCCTCTCGGGAGTCAATCTCTTCTTTCTTGGGGTGATCGGCGAGTATGTCGGACGGGTGTACGAGGAGGCCAAGGCCCGGCCGCTGTATGTGATGAACAAGCTCATTCGCAAGGGCCACGACCGGCGTACCGGGCGCGAGCGGCGCACCGGCCCGTCGGCGTAAGGCCTCACCGTGGATCCGGCCTACGGGGCCAGCTACCAGGAGCTGTATCGTCGCCACTGGTGGTGGCGGGCGCGTGAGGCGGCGATCCTCGGGGAGCTCCGGCGGCTGCGACCCGCGGCGGGCTGGCGACGGCTGCTCGACGTCGGTTGCGGGAATGGGCTCTTCTTCGACCGGCTGGCGGAGTTCGGCGCGGTAGAAGGCGTGGAGCCCGATGCGGCGCTGCTCGATCCGGCGGGGCCGTGGCGCGGCGCCATCCACGCCGTCCCGTTCGACGACCGCTTCCGTCCGGACCATCGCTTCGACGTCGTCCTCCTGCTCGACGTGCTCGAGCACCTGGATCGGCCCGCCGCCGCGCTCCGCCACGCCCTGAGCCTCCTCGAGCCCGGCGGAGTGGTCGTCATTACCGTTCCCGCGTTCCAGTGGCTCTGGACCCGCCACGACGCGCTCAACTATCACGTCCGGCGCTACGACCGCCGGAGCCTCCGCGCGCTGGCGCGGGAGGCCGGGCTCCGAATCGCCCGGGAGCGCTATCTCTTTCAGTGGCTGGTGCCCGCCAAGCTCCTGGTTCGCATGGCAGAGGCGTTTCGCACCGGTGCCCTCACGCCCCCGTCGGTGCCGCCCGAGCCGCTCAACCGACTGCTCACGGCGGCAACCCTGCTGGAGCAGCGGATCACCGGGGTCATTCCGCTTCCCTTCGGGAGCTCGCTCCTGGTCAGCGGCTTCGCGGCGGAGTCTTCGCCGCCCCGCTGAGCCGCTCCACCGTCGAGCGGAACTCCGGCTGCCCCAGCCGGACCGCCTCCTCGGCCTTGCC
>JBGPVQ010000469.1:0-2329 GCA_041491785.1 Gemmatimonadota bacterium
GAGTCGCTGCTCCCTCATTCGCGGCCCTAACCGCACCGAGATGCCCAAGCCCAAACGCCACGTCTTCACGTCCGAATCGGTCACCGAGGGTCATCCCGACAAGGTGGCCGATCAGATTTCCGACGCGGTGCTCGACGCCATCCTGGCACGGGACCCCTCCGCCCGGGTGGCCTGCGAAACCCTGGTCACCACCGGAATGGCGGTGGTGGCGGGGGAGATCACCACCTCGACCTACGTCCATATTCCGGACATCGTCCGCGAAACGGTCATGGATATCGGGTACACCGACGCATCGTACGGCTTCGACGGGCGGACCTGCGCGGTGATCACCTCCATCGACCGCCAGTCGCCCGACATCGCGATGGGTGTGAATTCGACCAAGGCCCGCGAGCAGGGCGCCGGCGACCAGGGGATGATGTTCGGATACGCCAGCCGGGAAACCCGGGAGCGGATGCCGTTGCCCATCGTGCTGGCCCATCGCCTCGCGGAACGGCTGGCGGCGGTGCGCAAAGGACTCGGTGGACTGAAGCCCATCGAATGGCTCCGGCCCGACGGTAAAACCCAGGTGTCGGTCGAGTATGAGGGTGACCGTCCGGTGGCGGTCCGGACCGTGGTGCTCTCGACCCAGCACGCCGAGCGGGCGGGGGGGCGGGTCCTGAGCCCGGGCGCAATCAAGGCCGCGATGGTGGAAGAGGTCATCCGCCCGGTGCTCGCCGCGCAGGGATTCGAGTCGCGGCGCACCCAGTTCCTGGTGAATCCCACCGGCCGCTTCGTGATCGGTGGCCCGCATGGTGACGCCGGCCTCACCGGCCGGAAAATCATCGTGGACACCTACGGCGGAATGGCGCGCCACGGCGGCGGAGCGTTCAGCGGCAAGGACCCGTCGAAGGTCGATCGCTCGGCGGCTTACGCGGTACGCTGGGTGGCCAAGAACATCGTTGAAGCCCGCCTCGCCCGCCGCTGCGAGGTGCAGGTGGCTTATGCGATCGGCGTGGCGGAACCGGTATCGATCCTGGTAGACACCTTCGGGACCGGCGTTCTCAAGGACGCCCGCCTGGAGCAAATCGTGCGGGAGGTGTTCGATCTCACTCCCCGCGGCATCATCGACGCACTGCACCTGAAGCGCCCGATCTACGGCCCGACCGCCACTTACGGCCATTTCGGCCGCCGGCCGAAGAAGACCCGGGTCTACGGGCGCCGGGTCGAGCTGTTCCCGTGGGAGGCCACCTCACGGGTGAAGGCGCTCTTGACGGCGGCCAAGCTCTGAGCCGGGGACGACGGTCACGATGGTCCGAATGCGGGTGGCCCACTTGGGCCTTGATCGCGCGAACAACACGCCGGTGGTCGTGCTCCAGGAGGAGGAAGGGGAGCGCACCCTGCCGATCTGGATCGGCGCCCCCGAGGCGAACGCAATTGCCTTGGAGATGCAGGGCGTCAAGCCGGAGCGCCCGCTCACCCACGACCTGATGAAGCACCTGGTCGCCGGGCTGGGCGGAGAGCTCCGGCGGGTGGTAATCTCGGGCCTCAGGGAAAACACCTACCTTGCCCAACTGCTGATCTATCGGGGTGGCGAAGCCTTCGAGGTGGACGCACGCCCTTCCGACAGCATCGCGCTCGCGCTCCGCATGCACGCCCCGATTTTCAGCAGCGACGAACTGCTCGACCGCGACGGCCAGGGTCCCGACGCGCACCCCGACGAACCCGGCCGCGATCCCGAGGCCCTCAAGCGGTTTCTTGAAAAGCTCGATCCCCAGGATCTTGGTCGGTTTCATCCCTGAACTGTATCGGACCGCGCGCGCCGTCATCCCGGCGCTCCTGGTCCTCCTCCCACTCCCGCTCGCCGCCCAGAGCCGTACCGCGGGTCGGGTGGTCCGGGTCTCCCGCGGCGACACCATTCCGGTGGCGGACATCGCCGTGGTGTTGCACCGCGTCGGCCGGGCGGGCCAGGGCCCCATCGACACGGTGCACGCCGATCGGGGCGGCCGCTTCCGATTTCAATTCGCCACCGACACCACCGCCGCATTCCTTCTGAGCGCCCGCTTCGCCGGGATCGAGTACTTCTCCTCCGCCATCGCCAGCAATCCGGCTCGGCCCGACACCGGCGTGGTGCTTGTCGTATCCGACACGTCGAGCGCGGCTCCGGTCGCAGTGCGGCAACGCACCATTCTGGTGAGCGCGGTGGATGAGACCGGAACCCGGACCGTGCTCGACTGGTTCGTGCTGTCGAATGCCGGGGAGCGGACCCGCGTCGCCCCCGATACGCTGCATCCCTCCTGGGGCGCGCCGCTTCCACCCGACGCGCAGAACGTGGCCCTCGCGGACCTCCGGC
>JBGPVQ010000470.1:0-2315 GCA_041491785.1 Gemmatimonadota bacterium
ATCAAGGCGTATTGCAAGTGAGGGTCGGCCCCTCTAAATTGACGGGCTTCGCAACAGGGGCTGTAGCTCAGCTTGGTTAGAGTGCCGCACTGTCACTGCGGAGGTCGCGGGTTCGAGCCCCGTCAGCCCCGCTCAGGTTGCGTCTCACCTCACCCCGGCGGAGTTCCCGCTGGGGTGAGGCGCTTTGAGGCGGTCCACAGTGAACGGTGAACGGTGAACGACTCCTACCATCAGCCCGTACTGCTCGGCGCGGTCCTCCAGGCGGCGCAGGGCGCTCGGCGGGCGGTGGACGCGACCCTGGGCGACGGCGGCCACGCCGCGGCGCTCCGTGGCCAGGGGATGGAACTCCTCGCCATCGACCGCGACCCCGCGGCCATCCGGACCGCCCGGTCCCGACTCGGCGGGACCGGCATCCGCTACCTCGAAGCCCCGTTCGCGAGTCCGCGGGCGCTGGCCGACGCCGCGGAGTTCCGGCCCGACTTCATTCTGCTCGATCTCGGCGTGTCCTCCCGGCAGATCGATGAAGCGGAGCGGGGATTCACCTTCCGCCCGGGCGCGCCCCTCGACATGCGTATGGGAGCCTCCGGCCCCACGGCGGCGGAACTCCTCAACGCGACGCCCAAGGACACGCTGCGGGTCTGGTTCACCGACTGGGGTGACGAGCCCCGCGCCCACCGGCTGGCGGGAGAAATCGTCCGCCGGCGGGAGCGGGAGCCCTTCGCAACCAGCGATGATTTTGTGAACGCCATTCGCGCCGTGCTCGGGTCCCGTTCAGGCCCCGACGACTTCGCGCGGCTCTTCCAGGCCATCCGGATCGCCGTGAACGAGGAGCTCACCGGGCTCGCCGAGGGGCTGCCCGCCTTGCGGGATGCCCTGACACCGGGCGGGACCCTGGCGGTGATCAGTTATCATTCCGGAGAAGACCGTATCGTCAAGCATGCGTTCCGGGAATGGAGCCGCTCCTGCATCTGCCCGCCACAACAGCCGGTCTGCACCTGCCGGGGCCGCCCGCTGGGCTCGGACACGCCGCGCGGCGGAGCGGTTCCCCAGCCCGAGGAAATCGCGGTCAACCCCCGCGCGCGGAGTGCCCGGCTCAGGACCTTCCGGACCACCCATGAAGCTTAGGGGCCGCCACTGGCTGGGGTTCTGGCTGGTGCTGTTTCTCGGCACGGCAGCCGCCGTGGTTACTCGGCAGCGGGCCGCCCTCCTCACCGCCCGTCGGCTGGGTACCCTCCGCGACAGCACCACGAACCTCGATGCCACCAAGAGTGACCTGCTGCGCCAGATCAACTCGGCAACCAGCCGCGCGGTCCTGGTGCCGAAGATGGAGCGGGCGGGCTTTCATCAGCCCAGCGAATTCGAGGATTCCCCGCTTCCGATCGACACCCTGGCCGGCGGGGCCCCCCGCCGCCGCTGATGGCCAAACCGGGCGCGCGCATCGCGGCGCTGCAGGCGGCGCTAGGGATCGGGCTCCTGCTGGTCGTGGGGCGAGCCGGATGGCTGCAGCTGGTGCGCGGGAGGGAGCTGGCCCGCCAGGCCAAGAGTACCCGCATGGTCTCTCACGAGATTGACGCCCGCCGGGGAACCATCTTCGACCGGAACGGCACTCCCCTCGCGCGCTCGATGCCGAAGTACCATCTGCAGCTCGCGGTGAACGAAGTGAAGGACACCTCCGCGATGATCCGCCGCCTGCGCGCCGACCTCCGGATTCCGGCCGACTCGGCCCGGCGCCTCTTCCGCCCGGGTCCTCCGCGCTATCCGTATTTTCCCGGGCCGTTCACTTCGGGCGAGGTGGCCGCGCTCCGTGGCATGCCGGGCATCCACCTCATCACCGTCTACGCTCGCGCCTATCCCAGCCAGCGCCTCGCGGGACCGATCGTCGGCGCGCTCGGGGCCGACGGACGGCACGGACAGTCGGGCCTGGAGCGCTGGCTCGATTCACTCCTGGCCGGGGAGCCGGGCCAGACCACCGATCTGCGGGATCCATCCGGCGGAACCTATGAGTCGCCCGGGCGCCTGGTGCGGGATCCGGTACCCGGCAACGACGTCTACCTCACCCTTGACGCGGAGCTCCAGGAAATTGCCGAGCGGGCGCTCGGCCAGGCGCTCACGGCGTTCAAGGCCGAAGGTGGCGACGTGGTGTTTCTCGATCCCCGCAGCGGCGACCTGCTGGCCCTCGCATCGGTGACCGCCGCCGACGGTGCTTCCACCGCGTCGGTATTCACCGGCGCCTTCCAGCCCGGCTCGACGGCCAAGCCCTTCACCGCCGCCGCGCTCCTGGCGTTCAACAAAGTCGACACCACGGAGACGGTTTC
>JBGPVQ010000471.1:0-2296 GCA_041491785.1 Gemmatimonadota bacterium
CGCTCGGGCTGAGCGTCGTGTCGGTGGCGGCCTTTTTCTTGTCCCCCTTGTCGGAATCCGCGGGTTGGCCGACGATCCCCACCGTCGAAAGCCCGAGCTCCTTACGGGCCAGCAGCTGGGTCGCCCCGCCGATCGCGATGATGCTTCCGCCCGCCTGGACCCAGGCTTTTACCCGTTCGGCACCGCCCAAGCGCCGGAACATCGTGCCGGACGAGCCGTCGGGAAGAATGAGCAGGTTGTAGTCCGCGAGGTTCACCCTTCCGAGGTTGCCGAGATCGACCGGCACGACCGGATAGTCGAGCTCCCGTTCGAGGTAGAACCAGATGCTCCCGAAGGTGGTCTGGGAAATCCCCTCGCCGCCGGCCAGCAGGATCTTCGGCGCGTGGAGGGCTTGGACGTCCTCGCTCCCCACGCCCACGCCGCTGTCCGCGTACGCCGACCCCACGGCAGTCACCCGGGCGCGGACCCGGGCGGCCAGATCCTGGATCCTTTCGTGCAACGCGGCCGGATTCCGCTGCACCCGTACCACGTAGGTTCCCGCGGGCCAGTTGACGCCCTCCCCGCGGATCGGCGCCGTCGCGACCCCGACGGCGAATCCCTCCTTGAGAAGGTAGAGCGCGAGCCGGGTGCTCGATTCCTGGCCGCCGGGGAAGACGTACGCCGACTGCGCCCGGCCGCTCACCTGGCCGGCGGGGAGCGTGGATTCCACCGTCACTCGTTCGCCCACCACCGGCGGAGTGTCCTCGGTCCATGCGGCGTCGAGCCCGAAGCTGAAGGGCAACGACCAAGCGGTGATGTCGTAGAACTCGTAGCCCTCCCCGCTCGCCTCCTCGCCCCGGCGACGGTTCCGCTCGAACCGGTCGAGCTGGCGCCGCGCGAAGCCGCTGTCCACCACCGCCCGGGGCTCGAGCTCCGCGCCGATGAGCCGGGCCTGCGGCTGGTCCAGGTCGATCACGTAGCTTCCCGCGGGGAAGGTCCTCCGCGTCACCGCCCCTCCCATGTAGTCGTGCGCCGAGACGGAGCTGAAGGGCGCGCTGGTGCGGGTCACCTCGACGTCGCCGCGAGCCAGGAGCTGCGCCACCCGGAGGGCACGCGCCGGGTCACCACCGGGAGCAAAGACCACCCGGCGGAAGCTCTTGGTGCGCGCTTCCGCCATCCCGGTGGCGTGGAAGTCGTAGTAGTCCCTCAGCCGCTCCTCGCGACCCTGGGCCAGCACGCCGAGGGTCGCGAGCGAGGCCACGAAGTGGTGGGCGATCCCGTCGCTGAACGTCATGACCGTACCATCGTCCTTACGGAGCCGGATTTCCGGACCGCCGTCGGTCTCGTAGGTCATTCCGGTGGCGCCGGAGAGCGAGGGCCACATGTCCACGTAGCCCGGATAGAAGAAGTCGAAGATCCCGCGGTTGTAATACTGCCACCCGAAGCGGTCGAACGCCGCGGCGTTGCCCTTCCCGAAGCGCTCCTCCCATTTCCTCTGGAATCGGCCCAGGTTCTGGTTCAGCGGATCCGCGGTCGGCGGAAAGAAGTACTGGCTCACCGTGCTATGGAGATCCACCACCAGCTGCGGGTGCCAGCGCATCACCGCGCCCATGAGCGCCCGGGTTTCCAGCTGGGACTGCGCCAGCACGTCGCGGTTCATGTCGAACCGATAGTGGTTGTACCTCCCCTGGATGCTCCACGGCTCCGATTGCTCCAGGGCGGCGGGCTCGTCGCTCCCGTTCGCGACCGAATTGTTCCATCCCGCAAAGCGCTCGTGCCCGTCGGGGTTCTGCGACGGGTTGATCAGCACCACGACGTTCTTGAGGATCTCGAGCGTCGTCGGCTCCTCCGAGGCCAGGAGCTGATACGCGGTCTGCATCGAGGCCTCGAAGCCGGCCGGTTCGTTGCCGTGAATCGAGTGGGTGAGGAGGCCCACCGTCGGGGTCCTGGCCGCGATCGCCGCGGCCTCGGCCGGCGGGGTCCGCCGCGGATCGGCCAGCAATGCCAGATCGGCCTTGATCTGATCCAGCCGGGCGAGGTTTTCCGGCGCCGAGATGATCAGGAGGCGCATCACCTTTCCCTCGGCGGTCGTTCCGATCACCTCGGTCCTGACCCGGTCCGGCGCCGCGGCAATCAAGCGGTCGAGCACCCGCTGCTGCTCGTGGTACATCGTGTGGCGAGTGCCGAGGGCGTGCCCCAGCAGCGAATCCGGCCGGGGGACCGCGGGCCGGTAGGGCCCGCGGCCATACCAATCGAAAGCGGCCTGGGCCGGGAGCGGCGCAGGGACCGCCGCCAGGACGAGGATCAGAGCGGCAAG
>JBGPVQ010000472.1:0-2285 GCA_041491785.1 Gemmatimonadota bacterium
CGACGCGATCGTGGCATACACGAATCCGCTCTACGCCTTCGCCGGCATGCTGCGCGAGCGCGGGCTGGTCCCGTTCTCGCCCAAGAGCATCGTGGTGGGCGCCGAGAAGCTGCACGACTTTCAGCGCGCGGAAATCGAGGCAGTGTTCCGGTCCAAGGTGTTCGAGACCTACGGGTCGCGGGAATTCATGCTCATCGGGGCGGAGTGCGACCGGCACACTGGGCTGCATTTGACCAGCGAGCATCTGATTGTCGAGGTGCTCGATGATGCCGGAGAGCCGGTCCCCGACGGCGGCGAAGGCAATGTGGTCATCACGGACCTCTACAACTTCGCGATGCCGTTCATCCGATATGCCAACGGCGACCGCGCGGTGGCCGGGTTCGACGCCTGTACCTGCGGACGCGGGCTTCCCCTGCTGCGGAAGGTGGTCGGTCGCCGACTCGATGTCATCACCACACCCGATGGGCGGAAAATACCCGGCGAGTTCTTCCCCCATCTGGTGAAAGACTTCGAGGCGGTCCGCCGTTTCCAGGTAGTCCAGGTGGCTCCGGACCGGATCACCGTGCAGCTCGTCGTGAACGGTGATTGGCGGGCCGCCCACGAAAGTCAACTGCGGCAGGCGATCGCCGCGGTGACCGGTCCCAGCGTCACCCTCGACCTGCAGCGGGTGGACCAGATCCCTCTCACAGCCGCTGGGAAGCTCATGGTGGTGGTGAACCGGTGCACCTCCTCCTAATCACCAACGTCTATCCGACCCCGGTCCACCCGGTGAAGGGAGTGTTCAATCGTTCGCTGGTGGAGACGATTCGGGCCGGACATTCGGTCCGGGTCATCGTCCCGGTCGCCTGGACGGATTTATTGCGTCGCGCGGGGCGCCCGCGCCCGGGGCCCTCCCTCGACCCCGATCTCCTCTGGCGCTGCTACTTCTACACCCCCGGCATCCTGCGCAATCATTACGCCGGCTTCCTGTGGGCCGCACTGCGAGGTTCCCTGCGGCGGGAGCTGGCTCGCCAGCGGCCCGATGCCGTGCTGGGGTACTGGGCTCACCCGGACGGGGCGGTGGCTCTCCGCGCCGCACGTGAGGCAGGTGTTCCCGGTGTGGTGATCGTGGGCGGCTCGGATGTGCTGCTCCTGACCCAGAATTCCGCGCGCCGCCGCGTGATCCTCGACGTGTTGGTTCGCGCCGATGCCGTGGTCGCGATCGGCGCCGACATCGCGGCGCGGCTGGTGAGCTTCGGCGTACCCCAGGATCGGGTCCAGGTCCTGGCGCGGGGGGTGGACCGGGAGCGCTTCTCCCCCGGGGACCGCGACGCGGCCAAGCGCGCCCTCGGCTTCGACGCCGGGACGCCCCTTCTTCTCTGGGTTGGGCGCATGGTCGAGGTGAAGGGCCTCGACGTGTTGTTGGAGGCGCTCGCGACCATCGCGCATCGACCCTGGCAGCTCGCCCTGGTCGGTGATGGACCGCTTCGATCGTCGCTCGAGGCCACTGTCGCTCGGGTGGGGCTGTCCGGGCGGGTGCGCTTTGTCGGACCGACGCCGCATGCGACGCTCCCCATCTGGTATCGAGCGGCGTCACTCACCGTACTGGCGAGCCGTTCGGAGGGAACCCCCAACGTCCTCCTCGAATCGATCGCCTGCGGCACACCGTTCGTCTCCACTGCCGTCGGCAGCGTGGCGGACATGGTGCGTGACCCCGGCGTACTGGTCCCGCCCGGCGATGCCGCGGCCCTCGCCGCGGCCCTCGGCTCGGCGCTGACATCAGCACCGCCGCTCGAGGCGTTCCGCCAGCCACCGGGACAGGCCGCCGCCGCGGAGGTACTGGTAACCCTGATAGAACGGCTGCGGCGGGAGTGGAAGGGGCGAGCCGCGTGAGGCTCCCCAGAAACGCTCAGATCTGGGCACCGTCTCTCGCGCGAAGCTACCTCAGCCGCCTGTGGAACCAGCGGAGCCGGCCGAGCCGGCAACACGTTTGGGTGACGATCGCAGACCACTTCGAGCCCTATTGGCGAGGTGCCGAAGACGCCGTCGCCGCAAGGCGGGTGGCACGCTGGGTCGAGGCGTGGCCCCGGATCGCCTCGCGCCACCGCGACGAGCTCGGGCGGCCGCCCCGATACGTCTTCTTCTACCCTGAGGAGGAATACCGCCCGGTCCTCCTAGCGTCACTCGCCGAGCTGTGCCGGCAGGGCATCGCAGACGTCGAGGTGCACATTCATCATGACGGTGAGGGTGAGGCGGACTTTTCCCGTCGGATGCGCGGGTTCATCCGCACCCTGGCCGATGGGCAC
>JBGPVQ010000473.1:0-2260 GCA_041491785.1 Gemmatimonadota bacterium
CAGGAATGCGGACCAGAGTTCGACGCACGGCTCCGCGGCGTGACCGGGTGGCAGGCTGATACGGAGCCATACGTGTGCGCGCTGAGCCGCCTGCCCATTCTGGCCCGGGCGCGTCAGGATCCCACCGAATTCTGGCGGGTCCGGGGCAGCGACAACGTGATTCGGTATGAGCTCGAGAGCCGCTGGGGCGCCCTCTCGGTCACCAACGTTCATTTGAATACCCCTCGGTCCGGACTTCAGGACGCGATGCGGATCAGGTTCTGGCAGGCCGCGGGGACGATCGCAGAGAACATTTTCGAGCGCGATCTGGAGAGCGCCGCGGCGCGCCGGTGGGTGAATCGGGGCCGCGGGCCGACGATTGTGGGCGGCGACTTCAACCTCCCTGCTGAGAGCACGATCTTCCGCAATCACTGGGGTGACTTGACCGACGCCTTTTCGGCGGCCGGCAATGGGTTTGGAACGACCAAGCACACCCGCTGGATCGGAATCCGGATCGACCACGTTCTGGTCGGGCCGGGATGGGAGGTTCGAAATGCCTTTGTCGGTCCCGCCGTCGGGTCCGACCATCACCCCCTGGTGGTGGATCTGGAGTGGAGAGGTAAACCATAGGGAGCCCAGCATCTAGGTCCGGGAACCCTGCGCCTGAATCTTGCCACGAACTCTTGGATTGGAGCCGGTGAGGCTTCCCACCCCTGGTGCTATGTTGCAGGTACGCAACACATTGTTGCCTCGGGGACGGGCATGGTTCACCTTGCAGAGCACCCCCTGCGCACCAGGCCGAGGAGGCGACGTGATCCTGCTGCACGACATCCACCCGCACCTGCCGTACGTGGTCGCCTGGATCGGGGCGGGCGGGCGGCGATGCGCGCGTCCGTCAGGGTGGGTTGGTGCCTGTGCGGCGTGAGTCCGGGGGTTCGAACGAGGCGCGGCAAGCCTTTCCGGTGGTTTTCTTCGGGAACGATTGGGAGGCGGAGAATCGAACCTCAAGCCATCACCTGTCCCGCTGGCTGGCCGCAAGGCATCCGCTCCTGTACGTCGAATGTCCCGGCCTGCGGACCCCCACGACCGGTGCTCGGGATTTGCGGAAGACGGTGCGGGTCCTCTGGGCGGGCCTCCGGGGTCCGGTTCCCACCGGCGAGGGGCCGCTCCGGTGGACCCTCATTCAACTCCCCTTCCACGGCAGCGGGTTGGCTCGCCGGATCAACCAGGTCATGGGGCGCGCCTTGTTGCGATTCCACCTTCGGCGGCTGGGATTCCGGAACTCGGTGTTCTGGTTTACGGTGCCGCATGCCGGGCACCTGGCCGGCGGACTCGGCGAGGCGCTCACGGTCTACTATTGCATTGACGACTACGCCGCCCTGCCTCACGTTGATCGCGAGGCGGTGACGGTGATGGATCGTGAGCTAACTGCACGTGCCGATCTGGTGTTTGTCGCTTCGGACACACTGCTCGAAGGGAAGCGAGCGATCAACCCGCGGACGGTGGTGAGCCCGCATGGCGTGGACGTCGCCCACTTCGCGACCGCCCGCTCCCCGGAGCTTGCAGTGCCACCGGATCTGCAGGCCTTACCCGGGCCGGTGATCGGCTTCTTCGGGCTGATCGAAGAGTGGATCGATCTCGACCTGGTGGCGTACTTGGCGGACTCGCGGCCGCACTGGTCCTTCGCGATGATCGGGCGACTGGCGGTCCCGGCCGATCGGGTTCCTCGGCGAGCCAACATTCATTTCCTGGGCCGCCGGCCCTATCAGGCACTGCCGGCCTGCGGGAAGGCCTTCGCCGCCGCCATCATACCCTATCGGCTGACCCGGCAGGTCCTGCACGCCAATCCGATCAAGCTGCGCGAGTATCTGGCAATGGGACTCCCGGTCGTCTCGGTTCGCACACCGGAGATCAGCAAGTTCGAGGGAGTGGTCCACATCGCGGAGACCCGCGAGGAATTCCTGGCAGCGCTGGATCGAGTGCTCGCTGCCCCCGAACCGGCCGGCGAGGCGGAGCGGCGCATGAGCGTGACGCGCGGGATGAGCTGGGACGCCCGGCTCCGCGAGGTGGAGGCCACGGTGATTGCTGCCCTGCGCGGCGGTCTGGTCCCGAGGGCGGCGGCGGGCGGCGGGCCACCGCCACGACTCAAGGAGCAAGTGCCATGAGTACCTCGACCCACGACTCGATCCTGGGGGCCATCCACGACGCCTCCACGACCAAGCAGCCCACGCCCGGCCGCCGCCTGTTTCACGGGTTTTCGCTTACCAGGGGGGGCGCGGGC
>JBGPVQ010000474.1:0-2235 GCA_041491785.1 Gemmatimonadota bacterium
CGGCGCTCGGCCGGCAGGCTGGCGAGATACTTCGCGACGGTCGTGGCGGCGCTACTCACCATCGAATATCTCCGGGTCGAGGTCAGGGTCGCGCGGCCGGGTACACCAACTCCAGAGTATCTCCCGGCGCCAGCGCCCGCCAGCGGGAGAACAGCTCGGCGCGTTTCGCGCGGATCCGGCCCAGCACGTCGTCGTCCAGCGGGAGCCGGGGCACATCTTCGGCTACCCGGTGCTGCCGATAGGCGACGGCGATCGCGGCGATGAAGTCGGCCGCGCTCATCATTTCTCCACTGGCGCGCTCCGCGTCCAGCAATCCCACCACGTGTTCCACCGCCACCGCCCCGGAGGGGAGAGCCCCGCGGACACCCTTGCCTTCGGTGTCCTCGATGTCCCATCCCGAGGCGATGAGTCCAAAGAATCCCTCGCGGCTTCCCAGCGCGCTCTCGACGGCATAGTGGGTCAGATCGTGCAGCGGGAAGAAAGCCGCCTGCTTGCCCTCCTGTTTCTGCCAGGTCACCGACCCGTCGGGGCGCACGCATCGAAGCACCGCGCCCCCGTCGTTGCGTTTGGTGATCTGCACCCGGGTCCCCGGCAGGGGGCCGCCGCCGCTCACGCCGCCTCCCGAGTGGACCGCAGGAGGAGGGCAGCGGGGACTCTGGCAGCACGCCTGGGCAAGGCCTCCGCCAGGAGGCGGTCTGAAGGCGGGAGCCCCGCCCGCTTCCGGCCGGTGGCCAGGGTGACATCCATGAGTAGATCGGGCTCCGTCTAAGCCGGCGTCGGGGTCATAGGTTTCCTGCGGGCAGCCGAGTCCGCAGCCGAACCAAATACTAGGGGTGATCACCAGCCGCGGCCAGACGCTGTGCCGGTTCAACGAGGGGGCGGCCGGCGGCGTATCACGGAGAGTCTTGGCCAAGGGGAATACAATGCGGGCTCTGCAATTGTGGGCGATCGCTCTCGGCGCCGTGTCGCTCACCGTCTGTTCGCCGCGATCCACTTCCCAACCGACGCCCTCAGGCGGCCCGGCGCCGGGAGCTCCGCCGCCCCAGGCCCCCCCTGCCCCCGCGCCCACTCCGGCTCCGATGAGCCCGGGCGCGCCCGCCGGCGCCCCCAGTGCCGGTGCGCCGAGACGGCGGGTCCCGCCGAATCCGGTGGTACAGGATTCGTCCCGGCGCGCCATGGTGGACTCGATTCTCCGGCGGATCGCGGGGCACGAGCAGGAGCCGGCGGGACAGGTGTTCAAGAACGTTCAGGTGCTCAAGGACCTGACGGCCGATGAATTCCTTCGCGGCATGGACACCAACTACGGCCGGGGCCTCGGCTGGACCTGCGGGAATTGCCACGTGATCGGTCAATTCGATGCCGATACCCGGAAGAACAAGCGCATCGCGCGGCAGATGCAGGAGATGACCATCTACCTCAACACCCAACAGCTGACCAAGGTCAAGGAGCTCGACGCAACCTACGACAAAGTGACCTGCGTCACGTGCCACCGAGGATCTAATCAGCCGAAGGGGACCATGCCGGTGCCGCCCGCTCCGGCCCCGGTCCCTCCTCCCGGGCCAGGGCCCCGCTCCTAGCGCAACGGTCGGTCGGCGAACCGTCGGACGGTTACCGCCCGACGCGTCACGATTCCGATCACCGCGAGGAGTCCGGCCGGAATCAGGACCCAGCGCGCCTCGGTGGCCAGAATGGCGAGGCCGCGCGCGTTGAAGACTCCGATGCCGATGGGAGACACCTGAATCGGACGCCAGGCGAAGAAGTAACGCGCGTTACTGAGGGGGGAAAAGAAGGCGATGCCCGGCCCCCCATTGGTGAAGGCATCGAGGAACCCGTGGGAGAGCAGCACGAGAACGAAGTACAGCGCGAGCACCCCGCGGTGGCCGGTGGCCGGTGCGGCTCGGGCCGAGACCAGCGCTACGGTGATCCCGAGCGTGAGCGCGAACGGAATCGAGTGGGTGAAACCGCGATGGCCCAGCCAGGCACCGGTGGGGACTCCGAGCCAGTATCCGATGGCGTCGAGGTCCGGGACGACGGCAAGAGCGATACCGAGAACGAGCGCTCGCCGGGGCACGGCGGCCCGGGTGAAGCAGGCGCCGATTGCGAGGGCGACCGTGGCGTGAGAGAGGGCGGATGCCATGAGCTTTCCGGTCAGACGGCCCGGAGCGTCCGCCCCTTCCAGTTCCACCACCTCAGGAGCTCCGGCTTCGGGCGGCGGGTTCGCGCAAAGTACACCGC
>JBGPVQ010000475.1:0-2207 GCA_041491785.1 Gemmatimonadota bacterium
GGAAATTCCCCTGGCCTGGTTTCTCGCCAAGCGGATGGGGATGGGGCCGCGGGGCGTGTTCGTGGCCATCACCGCCGCCTTTTCGACCCTGGCGGTTGTCAGCGCCCTGATCTTCCGGCGGGGGCGCTGGAAAACCCGCCGGGTATAGACGATTTGCTTCGGCGGCTTTTTTCGATCTTTCGATCCAAGCTGACCTGCGCACGGTGCATCGGTAGCCCCCCACACCTCATGTGTCGCCCCGGGACGTGGGCGGTGAGCGTGCCTGCGCGCGGCTCGGGGTCGGCACAGATCCCGCTTCGCGGAGGTGGGTGAGCGCCTCGCGCATATGAGGCTGCTGCACCGCCAGGACATCCGTCCTGGAATGTCTACGGGCTCGGTGCCTTTCGGGCCAGGAGCTCCGGGCCCAAATCGAGGTGGGCGCTCCCGGTTGCCCGGGCCCGGATGACGAGTCCGCTGGGGCGGACCAGAATCCCAGCGGTTTCCGATTTCTCGATCGTGGCGCGAAGCTCCACGCCGCGGGCGAGGGTACGATTCATCTCCTTGACCGCCATCGTTTCGATCCGCTTGAGCACCTCGCCCGCCGGCACCTTGGCCTGGTCCCGCAGGAACTCGCGGATGGCGTCCCCCTTGAGCCAAGCCACCCCCTGAACCAGCATTCCGGCGCTGGTCGCGTCGAAGTCCAGATCGGGAACGCTCAGCAGGCCGGTGGAGAGATCGAACTGGGGCGTCCCGATGAACCAGACCTTGCCACTCGCGGTTCCGGTAAAGTCGAGCCCGAGCGCCAGCCGCCCAGCGCCGATGCCGCGCACCGTCACCCGCTTCACCTCGAGCTGGCCGCCCGCCGCCTTGACCGTCTTCCCGGCGAGTTGCTGGGTGAGCGCCGCGCTCATCACCGCGTAGTCGAAGAATCCCTCGATCGGAATGCTGAATCCCTCCTCGGCCTCCATCGGGCCCAGGGGAGGGAGCGGCGTCGGCACGATGTCGGGGCGTGGGCCGGTGACCAGCCGCGGCGCCGCGGTCAGGGCCACCTCGGCGCCGACCAGCTGCCGGGATCCGCTGACCGATCCGAGGTTGACCGCTTGGGGTAGCAGTACGAGCCAGAGGCTGTCAGTGACGCGGATGGGCTTCTGAAGGTCGCCCCAGATGCGTTCGAGCGGGCTCTTGACGTCGACGCGGGCGAGCTTGCGGTCGATCCCGGGCAGGACCTTGCGCAGCGCCCCCTCGGCGGCGCTGATCACCTTGCCGGTCACATCGAAGTTGAGGAACGACACCTTGCACTGATCGCGGTCGGTCTTGGTCAGCGGCGCGACCTGGGTCAGCTGGGTCCGCACCAGGAGGTGCCAGTCCTCGCCCAGGCGGGGCACCACCCGTACCGCCAGCCGGGCCCGCGGCGGCTCGTCGCTGGTGCCGCACTCCCCGTTGATATCGGGCCCGATCGGAGGGTCGTACCAGCCGCGCCCCTTGTACTGGATGACGGCGGAAAGGAGGATCGTATCCCCCGCGAAGCTCACCTTGAACGGGTTGCGGTGCACCTCGAACGCGAACGACTTCCGCTTGGACCCCGGCACCGGAATCCGCTTGGTGATGTCGCCGAAGCGGCGGGGCACCTGCTCCTCCAGCGCCGTGAGGGCGGATTGAAGGTCGAGGGTCAAGGGTGCCACGATCGTTCCCGGCGGGAGCGAGGGGAGGGAGTCCACATCATGGCTGAAGTCGGTCGCCGGCTCCGGCGCCACCACCCGGCTACCTCCGCCGCAGGCGGCGAGGGCCAGGAGCACGGGCAGCAGGACGGCGACACGCATGCGACACCTCGCGATGATCGCGCTCGGCGGGGTAACATTGTCGGCGGATCGGACGTAGAGTAAGGTACCCTTCGCCGCACGACTGACAATCCGGCGCCTCCCCCCTGGAGTGAACGCATGTTCATCGCTCGTCCCGCTCTGCTCGGTCTCCTGGGTTTTGCCGCCGTCGGGCCCGGCCTTTCCGCCCAGGCACCGGTTGCCGCCCCCGCCAGGGCGGATACCTCCCGGCCGGGCGGACCGTTCGACCGGCTCCGTTTCCGCGCCATCGGCCCCGCCGCTCCCAGCGGACGGATCGACGACTTTGCCGTCTTCGAAAGAAATCCCGCGGTGTTCTACGTGGGCACCGCGACCGGCGGCCTCTGGAAGACCGTGAACAACGGGACCACCTTCACCCCGGTCTTCGACCAC
>JBGPVQ010000476.1:0-2190 GCA_041491785.1 Gemmatimonadota bacterium
ACGCCTCGGACTCGGCGACCTCGCCCGCGCTCTCGGCGGCCGCGGTCGAGCTCCGCGCGCTGGGGGCGGCGGTGGAGCTGGGCGGTCACGATCTGCCCCGCATCGCGGCGTCGGCGGTCTGCGTGGTATCACCCGGGGTGCCACCCGACGCGCCGCCGATCGCCACGGCGCGGGCGGCCGGGGTCCCGATCCGCGCGGAGGCGGAGCTCGGGCTTCAGGCGCTTGCCGGGATCCCCTACATCGCGGTCACCGGCACCAACGGGAAAACCACGACTACGGCGCTCATCGGGCACCTGCTCCAAGCCGGTGGACGAACGGCCCGCGCGGTGGGCAACATCGGGACCCCGCTGGCTGAAATGGCCCTCGTGCCGGAGCGGCCCGAGTGGCTGGCGGTGGAGCTGTCCTCATTCCAGCTGCACGACATGGAATTGGTGCGGCCGACGGTCGGCGTGCTCACCAATCTCTCGCCCGACCATCTCGATCGGTACCCCGACATCGGGGCTTACTACGCCGACAAGCGGCGACTCTTCCGGCAGGCCGGTCCGGACTCGGTGTGGGTCACCAATGCGGATGATGCCGGGTCCGAGGAGTCGGTGCGCGGGGTCGCCGGGCGGCAGCTCCGGTTTTCCGTGAAGCAGCGGGCCGACGGCTGGTACGATCGGACCGGAGACCGGCTCCGTCTGGGAGAATCGGAGCTGCTCCCGCGCGCAGCCTTGCCGCTCCTGGGTGATCACAACGTGGCGAATGCACTGGCCGCGGCCCTCGCGGTCCATGCCGTGGGCGTGGACCTGCCCGCGCTCGCCGCAGGGCTCCGGTCGTTCCGGGCGCTCCCGCACCGCATGGAGCCGGTGGGCGAGGTCGACGGTGTCCTGTGGATCAACGACTCCAAGGCCACCAACGTGGCGTCCACCGAGGTGGCCGTGGCCGCGATGGCCCGCCCCTTCGCGCTGCTGCTCGGCGGCCGCCACAAGGGCGAGCCCTACACCCGGCTGGGTACCGCGCTCGCGGGGCGCTGCCGCGCCGTCATCGCATTCGGTGAGGCGAAGCCGCGGATCGTGGCGGATCTGGCCGGCACCGGGGTACCGGTCGTCGAGGCGGGAAGCTTCGACGAAGTGATGGCGCGGGCGAAAGCCCTGGTCGGTCCGGGGGACGCCGTGCTGCTTTCTCCCGCCTGTTCCAGCTACGACATGTTCAAGAACTACGAGGAGCGCGGCCGCCGGTTCCGAGAAATCGTGGAGGCTTGGTGAGCGAGCTCCGCTGGGAAACCCGGCTGCTGGTCGTGGTGACCGCGGTGCTGACGGTGTTCGGCATCGCCAGCCTGTACGCCGCCGCCACACTGCAAAAACACGCGTCGGGGTTCTTTCTCAAGCAGCTGAGCGGCGCACTGGTGGGGGCTATCGCGCTGACGGTCGCATCGCGGGTGGACTACCACCGGTGGCGCCAGCTCGCCTGGCCGTTGCTGCTGTTCGCGGTGGCGACGCTGCTCATTCCGGTGCTTCCGTTCACCCGGAGCATCAGCCTGCCGAGCAACGGCGCCCGGCGCTGGATTACCCTCGGTCCCATCAACTTTCAGCCGTCCGAGGTGGCGCGGTTCGCGGTGGTGGTCTGGACCGGGATGCTGGCCGCGAAGAAAGGAGAGGCGGTGCGCGGGTTCAAGAAGGGCGTCACGCCATTCCTGGTCATCCTCGGCCTGCTCTTTCTGCTGATCCTGATCGAGCCCAACCTCTCGATGGCCACCCTGGTGGCGCTCCTCGGCGGGGTGGTGCTCTTCACCGCCGGCGCCAAGATCGGGCACTTCCTCCTGCTCGGCGTGGCGGGACTCCTCGGAGCCGTCTCCCTCATTTTCGCCGAGCCCTACCGGCTCACCCGACTGCGCTGCTTCCTCGAGCCGTGCGGGCAAGGCAATTTTCAGCTGCAACAGGCGCTGCTGGGCTTCGGATCGGGAGGGCCGCTCGGCGTGGGCTACGGGCATGGCCAGCTCAAGCTCAACTATCTGCCCTACGCCTATTCGGATTTCCTGTTCGCTACCATCGGCGAGGAATGGGGCTTCCTCGGCGTCCTGTTCATCGCCCTGCTGTTCTCGATTTTCTGCTGGCTCGGGTTTCGAATCGCCAAGACCGCACCCGATCCCTTCGGGCAGTATCTCGCGACCGGCCTCACCGCGACGGTGGCGCTGACCGCCCTCCTCCA
>JBGPVQ010000477.1:0-2187 GCA_041491785.1 Gemmatimonadota bacterium
ATCGAGGTTGTAGCTCACGAAGGCGTTGCCGATGGCCCAGTGAATGGTCCGCCCGTCGGCGCTCCAGGCGGGAAACTCGCCGCCGACCTCGGTGAGCTTCTTGACCGGCACCGGTCCACCGGCCACCGAGACGGTGGGGACCGGTCCTCCGACCTTGGGCACGGGAATGCTGAAGATGTCGCTGCCCACCTGGGCCACCGCGAGATCGCCCTTGGGCGCCATCAGCACGATCCCCGCGGGGGGCGGCGGCTGGCCCGGCTCGAGATCCGAGCCGGTATCCGCCGAAGCGCCGGTCGCGTCGCTTGGCATCGGGAAAATCCGCCGGGGAAGGGTGGCCTGGTCGCCGGGATCGAAGTCGGCGGCGCCGCCGCTCGCCGGCAGTCCCGTCACCCGGAGATGCTGTTTCACGTCGGTGCCGTCCCAGCGGAAGGAGACCAGGCCCTCCACCGGGCTGTAGGCGTAGATCCGATTGGTGTCCGCGGCGAAGTGCGCGGCGTCGCGGGTGCCGGTCGGCGCGATGACGACGGCGTCGCCACCGGCGGAGGACACCCAGACGAATTCGGCGCCGAGGGGCCCGCCGAAGAACCCCTGCGCCTCTCGCAGGTCTCGCGAGGCGCCCCGGGTCGCCACGATGCGGCTTCCGCTGGGCGACCAGGCGAGGTTGTAGTACAGCGCCCCGGTCCGGGTGAGTTGAACGGGCCGCACCTTGGCGCCGCCGTCGACCGCCACCTTCATGATCTGGCCGCCGCCGGCATCGGCCCAGGTCACGTAGGCCACCGATTTCCCATCGGGCGACCACACCGGGTGATACTGCCCGACCTCCGCAGGGTCCAGCCGCCGCGGGGTTCCCCCGGGAAGATCCATCAGGTAGAGCCGGTCGAGCGCGGTGAAGACGATCCGCTTGCCGTCGGGAGAGGGCACCGGGCTGCGGATTTGGCGCGCGGTGAGGGTCTGGGCGGTGTCGACGTGATAGGCAAATTTCACCTCGGGACCGAGATCGGCCTTCACGTCGGCACTGAAGGGAATCCGGGCGGCGGCGCTTCCGTCCACCGGCACGCGCCAGATCTCGCCGCCATAGGAAACCACCAGCGAGCGCGCGTCGGGTGTGAACGCGTAGCCCGGCAGCACGTCGAGCGGAGTTCGAGACTCCTGGTCGTCCCGCTGCACCGGATAGGCGAGCCAGCGCTCTTCGCCGCTCGCCAGATCGCGGATGCGGAGGCCGGTTTCGGTGCGGTACCGGGTGCCGTAGACCAGCCACTTCCCGTCGGGCGAAACCGCCGGGCGGAACGCCGATCCATAGCGGCTGCTCATCTGGTGGATTTCGCCGGTTTCCCGGTCGTAGACGCCGAGCTGGTACTGCGGCAGAATGGCGTTGTATTGCCAGTCGCCGTTGCGGCCCGCGAACCAGATGTTGCGGCCATCCGGCGTGAACGCGGCGCCCAGCCCCTTGAGCTGGGCTGGTTCGCGGAGCACCGCGAGCCCGCCGCCCCCGTCCACATGCCACATCTGGATCTTGGCCACCCCGCCCAGCCCGGGGGAGCGGCTCGCGACAATGTATTTCCCGTCGGGTGCCCACTCCGGGGAGACGTAGAGGTTTGCACCCCCCTGGGTCAGCTGGGTGGTGTCCTTCAGATCGAGCGACAGGATCCAGAGATTGTCCCCGCCGCTTCGATCCGAGACGAACACCACCTTCTTCCCGTCAGGGCTGAAACGCGGCTGGGCGTCGTAGGAAATCCCGCTGGTGAGCCGGCTGGCCTTGCCTCCCGCGATCGGGAGGGTGTAGAGGTCTCCGAGTAGGTCGAAGACGAGGGTTTGTCCGTCGGGGCTCACGTCGAGGGACATCCAGGTGCCCTTCGACGCGGTGAATTCGGCGTGGCGGGCGACGTCGAGCGGCAGCGGCTTGGGGGGCGGCCCGCCGGCGGGGCGGGGCGCCTGGGAGGCCAGCGGCGCGGCGGCCAGCAGGGCGAGGGCGGCGATCGTCTGCAGAGAGCGCATCGAAAGTTCCGAAGGAGAGTTCATGGGCGGCCTCACCGAATGCCGGACTGAGTGTTGGGCGCGGTATGGCGCCAGGGCTGATCGGCCGCGGGCCGCTGCCGGGGCCAGAGCTCGTCGAGGGTGTTGCCGTCGTAGAGCCGGCCGTTCTTCATCACGAACCGGATGGTGTTGCTGTTCCGGAGATTCTCCAGC
>JBGPVQ010000478.1:0-2186 GCA_041491785.1 Gemmatimonadota bacterium
CGCCGGCAACGCGGGATCGATCGTCAGATCGTTCAAGGCGTGCGCCGCGCGGGCGTACCGCTCGCCCAGGGCGCGGAGCCGAGCCAGCTCCTCCCCGGTGGGGAGCTGGATATCCGGCGAGTCGTCCACCCACTCGACCCATCCCTGGAGGTAGGGAGTCGTCGCGCCACTGGAGCGGAGCAGCGAGAAGCGGCGCTCGCCACTCACCACGATGTTCAACCGCCCGTCCGCGAGGGGCCGCACTCCGCGGAGCAGCGCCGCGCAGCCCATAGTGCCGGGAGGGGGTAACTCGCCGGAATTGCCGGGCGGGAGCAAGCCGAAGCGCTTCTCGGCCTCGGCGATATCCGCAATGAGGCGACGATACCGGGGCTCGAAGATGTGGAGCGGGAGGAGGGCGCCGGGAAAGAGGACGATCGCCAGCGGGAAGAGCGGGAGCTGCACGGGCATGGGGGGAGTCTAACGAGGGAACCGGGGAGCCAGGGAGTCAGCCTTCCCGGCCCCCCGGCTCCCCGGCCTACGCTGCGGCGGAGGGGAAGTTCCTCAGGTGCTTGACCTCGGGGGCGTTCCGGAGCTTCTCGAAGGCGCGCTCGCGGATCTGGCGGACCCGTTCGCGGGTGACGCCCAGCATCGCGCCGATCCCCTCGAGGGTCAGCGCCTCGCTGCCTTCCTCGAGGCCGTAGTAGAGCGCCAGGATGCGTTGCTCCCGGGGCGTCAGGTAGCGGTGAAAGAGCGCGGAGAGGAATTCCTTGCGGAGCCCGGCGTCGACCAGGTCCTCGATGTCGCCGGTCCCCGCGCCGGCCACCCGCTCGCCGAAGGTGGCGGAGCCGGAATCGTGGCGCTCCACCGGGGCGTCGAGTGACACCTCGACCGTCGACACCAGCCGCGCCTGGCGAATGGTTTCAACCGGCTCGTCCAGCACCTGGGCGGTTTCCGCGTCGGTGGGGGAGCGGCCCAGCTCCTGGGAGAGCAGGCTCTCGATCTTGGCCATTTTCATCAGGGCGGCGTTCTGGTTGAGCGGGATGCGGACGGTGCGGGTCTGCTCGGCGAGAGCCTTGAGGACGCACTGGCGCACCCACCAGACCGCGTAACTGATGAACTTGACGCCGTGCGCGGGATCGAACTTCCGGACCGCCTTCAGCAATCCCTCGTTGCCGATCGCCACCAGCTCGGAGAGATCGAGGCCGTGCCCCTGGAACCGCTTCACGTAGGAAATCACGAAGCGGAGATTGGCGGTCACCAAGCGGTCGATAGCCGCCTGATCTCCCTTGCGGGCGCGTTTGGCCAGCCGGATTTCCTCTTTGGGATCCGCGATCATCGGCAGCTTGCGGATGTCGAGGAGGTACTGGTCAAAGGCATTGTTGGGAGCGGACCGGTGCAGCGCCCGGGGGGACGTTCGAACGCGGACGTGGGGCATGCCACCTCTCACGGGGTCGAAGCGTGGTCGAACACTCGCTGCCGCCTAACCCGCGGAGTGCCGATCGCGATGAGCTGGGGAAGAACGGGTACGGGCCGAATTTAGGGATCAATTTTTTGACGGTCAAGCGTTTGACAGTGTCAACATCACAAATCATTCTCCGGCAATCGGTTCGAGATTTCCTCCACTTTCTCAACGAAGGACTTATCCACGCCAGTGTCGAAAAAATGGCGTAACTATCTATAATTGATGGAATTACGCGACAAGACAGATTGGGGACTACGTTGAAAACTCAATAGAGCGTCGCCGAGGACCTTGCCGTCGAGAGAACGATGCGCACCAGATCGGAAGAAACCGGCACCGTCCAATTGCTGGCCTCGCCGGCCATCGTGCCGATCCCGGTTGGGAGCGAGAATCGCAGAATTTCCCCGCGGACCTTCTTGTCGTGGGCCATCGCGGTAAGCAGCGCGTCGTCGCTCCAGGAGGCGTCCAGCATGGTGGGCCGCCCGATTCGCTCCAGGGCCAGGCGAATCGTCGGTGCCAGCGCGCGCTCGGCGAGCCCAAGCCGGTGAGAGAGCAGCGCCTCGATCACCAGGCCGATCGCCACCGCATCGCCATGGAGGACCCGGTACTCCGAAATCCGTTCGATCGCATGACCGACGGTGTGGCCGGCATTCAGAATCGCGCGGCGGCCGTGCTCCCGTTCGTCGGCCGTAACGATCGCGGCCTTGATGCGGACGCTCCGGGCCACCAGCGTGGCCAGGAGATCGGC
>JBGPVQ010000479.1:0-2181 GCA_041491785.1 Gemmatimonadota bacterium
AAGCACCCGGCCGCCGACGAACAGGTCCAGATCGCCGTCCCCGTCCACATCGGCCAGCGCCAGAGGGCCGACGCTCATGGTGTCCGGCCCGACGATGGTCGAGGTTCCCCCGCGCGAGCCGCCGGCGCCGAGCTCGACCTGGATCACCCCCGGGACGGTGATCGCCTCAGCCGGGCTCTTGGTCCGGTAGGAGGACTGCCCGATCAGGAGACTCATTCCCTGGGAACCGGGAAGCCCGAGCGCGGTGGTGAAGTCGAGGCCGCCCGCCTTGATCCCGAGCGGAACCCGGGAAAAGTGCCCGCCGTCGTTCCGGTACCATGCCAGCTCGCCGCCGGCACCGTCGGGAATGACCAGGTCGTCCCGGCCGTCGCCGTTGAGATCGAGCCAGCTCACCCCGGGCCCCAGTTGACTGAGCTGCAGGGCGAGCAGCGGCTGCCGCACGAATTCGTTGAAGAAGGTCTCGGAGTGGTGGGCGCCCAGCTTGGCTGAGGCGTCTTCGAACATCGGTGGTACCGAGGCGGGCCGGACATTCGCCGGTTCTCCCGCTATCGCCGCCGATTCGCGGACCTCATAGAGGCGCCCGGGCCGGGCGG
This sequence comes from Gemmatimonadota bacterium, assembly GCA_041491785.1. Classification (GTDB taxonomy): domain Bacteria; phylum Gemmatimonadota; class Gemmatimonadetes; order Gemmatimonadales; family GWC2-71-9; genus JABFSM01. The sequence continues at coordinate 594 of JBGPVQ010000479.1, forward strand.
CCTTGATGAGGGAGACGGCGCCGCTGCGCCAGCGGACCTGAATGGCGACCTCGGCGGCCTTGCCGGTCGCGAACGCGTACTCCTGATCCGAGCCGGAGAGGTAGAGCCCCCCAGCCGTGACCTCGCGAGATTGCTCCGGCACCGCGCCACCCAGCACCGCGATCCGGGCGCCGATGCCGGCGGTGTTGGGCGGTTTGCCGACGGTCCGGACCGCAACCCGCGGCTCCACGGCGTCGTTGCGCATCACCGCCGCAGGCGCGTTGAGCCGGTTCACCACGACGTCGAGGTCGCCGTCACCATCCAGGTCGGCGGTGGCCATCCCGTGGGAAATGTCCTCCTCGGTTCCCCAGCGCCACCGCGCGCCGGCATCCTCGAAGGTCCGGTCACCCTTGTTCCGGAACGCCACATTCTTGAGCTTGAGCGCGGGATAGAACTTCCGCTCCTGTCTCCAGCCGAGCCCGGTCCAGGTGCTCTTGAGCTTCTCCTGGGTATCGGCGTCCATCAGATCCCAGGTGTGGCCGTTGCCGATGAGCAGATCCTCATAGCCGTCCAGATCGACGTCGAGGAACAGGGCCGACCACGACCATCCCGACGCCGCGACCCCGGCGAAATCGGCGATCTCGGCAAAGGTTCCGTCGCCCCGGTTGAGCAGGAGGGCGTTTCGCTGCCACTGGGCCCGCTCGGTGTATTCGCCCACCGGCTTCTGCACGGCGGTATGGGTCGGGATCTGGGTCTTGCGGCGATAGGAGTCGTTGGCCAGCATGTCCACCTGGAACAAATCCACCAGCCCGTCGCGATCGATGTCGGCAAAGTCCACCGCCATGTTCGAGTTGGCGGTGCGGCGGATAGCTTGCTTCGCGATCAGGCGGAAATGTCCGGTACCGTCGTTGATCCAGAACTGGTCCGGGTCCTCGAAGTCGTTGGCGACGTAGAGATCCGGCGCGCCGTCGCCGTTGACGTCGTAGAACCGGGCGGCGAGGCCGAAGTCTTCCGGTTCCTCCTTGAGCGGCGCGCCGGTTTCGTCCAGGAACCTCGGGTTCCCGGCGATGGGCTCCCGGGTGAATCGGCCCTTGCCGTCGTTGAGGTAGAACCAGTCGGGGTCGGCGCGCTGCACCAGAGTCACCCCGTTCAGATCCTTGCGCTCCTGCAGGCGGTAATCGGCCCGCCGCTCCGGAATCACCTCGAACTTGCCGGCCGTCTTCTTGACCACCTGGTCGAACGCCCGCTCCTGGGGTGAGAGCGAGTCGAGCATGGTCCGCGCCTTGTAGTTGGCGACGTAGAGGTCGAGGTCGCCGTCCCCATCCACGTCGGCGAGGGTGGCGGTCGTGGTCCCCCGCCCCTCGGCGACGAATCCCGACTGCGCAGTGGCGTCGGTGAAGTGCCCCTGGCCGTCGTTGAGGAAGAGGCTGTTGCGCCCCCCCATCGAGTTGACGATGAGGTCGAGATCTCCGTCACCGTCCACGTCGGCGAAGACCGCGCCGGTGGAAGGACGGTCGCCCAGTGCCACGCCCGCCTCCTTCGCCACCTCGTGGAACTTCCAGCTTCCGTCGTTGAGGTAGAGGGCGTTGGGTCCATCGATCCGGCAGAG
>JBGPVQ010000480.1:0-2092 GCA_041491785.1 Gemmatimonadota bacterium
TGCGAAATGCCGATACCGAAGACGACACATGCGGTGACGCCCAGCAGGGTGCGCGGCAGGTAGGGCAGCCGATGGCCGATCAGTCCCTCGACCCAGGACATCCACCAGCCGAGCACCGGTAGGTGCCACAAGTAGATGGAGTAGGAATACGACCCGACCCGCGCCAGCGGGGCGAGAAAGGCGTGGACCCCGGCCGGAGCGGCGAGGGCGGCGCTGAGCAGTAGACCGCTGCCAAGCGCCAGGCCGGACAACCCCACCGTGTAGATCGACATCGACGTCTCCACCGGCAGGATGAATGGCGGCACCAGCAGCGCGACTCCCAGCAGGGCAAACGCGACGCGGCGGCGATGCACCGCCTCCCGGAACTCCAGACTCCGGTAGTGATACCAATAGGAGAGCAGTACCCCGAACATCAGGGAATCGATCCGGAGGTGGGTCGGGAAGAGATGGGTCTGGTGCTGGTAACCGTGCGTCAGGGCGTTGGCGACCCTGGCGCCGAGAAGGACCGTGGCGAGGGTGGCACAAACAACCGGCAGCGCGGCGAATGGATCGTCCCGACCGCGGGCGCGCTTCAGCAGGACCAGCAGCAGGAGGGGGAGAAGAATGTAGAAGTGTTCCTCCACCGCCAGTGACCAAGTGTGGTTCCACACGCCGTGCACGTAGTTCTGGACGAAAAAGACCTCGGCCAGTATCTGAGAGCCGGAAACGTGCCGTCCCCACACGAAGCGGAGCGCGACGGTGACGACCAGGAAGACGTAGAACGCCGGATAGATCTTGAGCCCGCGGCGGAGAAAGAAGCGGCCGATCCGGACCTCTCCGTGCTGCCGGTGCTCGCGGAAGAGCAGCCCGGAGATCAGGAATCCGCTCAGCACGAAGAACAGATCCACGCCGATCCACCCGCCGCGCTGCCAGGCCTCGGCAATGCCGCGGAGAACTGAGCCCGCGGGCAGCGACGCCGGCACCGGGATGTGCCGGCCCATGACCAGGAACACCGCGAGCGCGCGCAGGGCGTCCAGTGGCACAAGACGGGACGGTGCCGCAGGAAGCTGACCCGGGTTGCCGACGGTGGGGGCGCTTTGACCCATGGGGCCGGAAAAGGCAAACGCCATGCCGACTCAGATTCCTCGGGCCCCAGTCCCTTCCAGCTGCCGGGTTCTGCGCATCCCTTCCGAGACGGGGAACCCGAACGCCTCCTGCAGGGAGCGGAGCCGCCGCGAGAGCGCGCGCTCGTACTCCGCTCCCGCGCGGGGGCTCTTGCCGTAGCGGCGCTCGTACCGGCCGATGAGCTCGGGGAACTCCCGGGCGAGCACCGGAAGGAAACCGGCGCGGGCCGCGGGGCCGAGGCGGAGCGCCGCCCCGGCCACGTAGCGCGCACCGGCCTCCTTGGCTGCTTCCATGAGTGCCGCGAGTTGGGCCCAACTGTCGGTGATGCCGGGCAGAATCGGGGCGATGAGGAGCCCGGCGTGAATCCCGCCCTGGGTTAGACGCGCCAGGGCGCGAATCCGGGCGTGGGGTGCCGGGGTCCGGTTCTCAAGCCGGCGAAGCAGGGCCGCGTCCATCGACGCGAGCGAGAGGTTCACCGACAGCTCATGCCGCTTGGCAAGCGCCGCCAGAAGGTCGAGGTCCCGCACCACCAGCGGCGACTTGGTGATGAGCCCGATCGAGAGCCCACGGTGCTGGAGCAACGCCTCGAGCAGGCGGCGGGTGAGCAGAAACTTCCGCTCGGCCGGCTGGTAAGGATCGGTGGCGGTGCCGATGACCAGTGAGGTAGTGCCCAGCCGTGCCGGCTCGAGGGTGCGGAGGAGGACATCGGGGGCGGAGTGTTTGACGAGGATGTTCTGCTCGAAGGACCGCCACGCGGCCGGGCGGCGGTCATCCGCCGGGTCTGCGGGTTTCGAGGGGGCCGGCGGTTCGGCCCCGTGGCGTTCCATCACCCACTCGTGAGTCTTCCGCGCGTAGCAGTACGAGCAGCCGAACTCGCACCCGACGTATGGATTGAGCGACCAAAACGGCATGTGCGTCGCGGCCGGTGGATTGAGCACTCGACGCACCGGGAGCGACAGGAAGCGGGTGCCGCGGGCCCTCTCATCCA
>JBGPVQ010000481.1:0-2088 GCA_041491785.1 Gemmatimonadota bacterium
GCCTGGCGCTCGATGGCCGATTCGGTCGCCGTCCATGGGGTGGGCGACCAGTGGATTCGCACCGCCGGCGTCAAGGGATTCGTGGATGGCTCCCTCGGCTCCACCACCGCCCTCATGTTCCAGCCCTACCGCGATGCACCGGGCACTCGCGGCCTCCTGGTCACCCCGGAGGATTCGTTGCGACGCTGGGTCGGCGCCGCCGACTCGGCCGGACTCCAGGTGGCGGTACACGCCATCGGCGACCGGGCCAACGCGCTGCTGCTCGACATCTACGACAGCGTCGCCAAGGCGCACGGTGCGCGCGACCGCCGCTTCCGGATCGAGCATGCCCAGCACCTTCGCGCCGGTGATGTCGCTCGATTCGCCGAGCTCGGGGTGATCCCCTCGATGCAGCCCTATCACGCCGCTGACGACGGGCGCTGGGCCGCCAAGCGGATCGGCCCCGAGCTCATCAAGACCACCTATGCGTTCCGGACCCTCCTCGACCGCGGGACCCACCTGGCCTTCGGCTCGGACTGGACCGTGGCGCCGCTCGACCCGCTGGTGGGGATCAAGGCCGCCGTGACTCGACAGACGCTGGATGGGAAGAATCCCGAAGGGTGGGTCCCGGAACAGAAGATCACCGTCGAGGAAGCGCTGCGCGCCTACACCGCCGGCAATGCCTACGCGGTCTTCGCCGAGGGACGCCGGGGCACGCTCAAGCCGGGGTATCTCGCCGATCTGGTGGTGCTGGATCGCGACATCACCCGGATCCCGCCCGCTACCATCGATCAAGCCCGGGTCCGCTTGACGGTGGTAGGGGGGAGGGTGGTGTTTCAGCAGTAGGGGCTGGCGGCTGGGGAGTTGGGGACTAGGGAAACCTCGCCTGGAGATGGTATTTTCCCGGATCCGGAGTGGGCCAGCTCCCTGGCCCCCTAGCCCCCTAGCCCCTCACCCAATGGCCACTCGCCCCGCCCCGATGACCAAGGTCCGGCCCAGTGCCCGGCTCGAGAAGGCGGATCTTCTCGAGATGTACCGGCTGATGGTCCTCTCCCGGCGTCTCGACGACAAGGAAATCCAGCTCAAACGTCAGAACAAGATCTTCTTCCAGATTTCCGGTGCCGGCCACGAGGCGGTGCTGGTGGCCGCCGCGAAGGTTTTTCGTCCCGCCTACGACTGGTTTTACACCTACTATCGGGATCGCGCACTCTGCCTCGGCCTCGGGATGACCGCCACCGAGCAGCTCCTTTCCGCCGTGGGCGCCGCCGACGACCCCAACTCCGGCGGCCGCCAGATGCCCTCCCATTGGGGTCACAAGGACCTCAACATCGTTTCCGCCTCGAGCCCCACCGGTACCCAGTTCCTCCAAGCGGTGGGCGCCGCCGAGGCGTGGCTCCGCTACTCCCAGAACGCCGCCATCCCCGATCGCGACGAGCGCATCAAGGGTGACGAGGTTGTTTTCGTTTCCGCCGGCGACGGCACCACGAGCGAAGGAGAATTCTGGGAGTCGCTCAGTACCGCGTGCAATCTGAAGCTGCCGGTCGTCTACCTCATCGAGGACAACGGCTACGCCATCTCCGTCCCCGTCGAGGTAAACACCCCCGGTGGCTCGATCTCCAAGCTGGTGATCGGCTTCCCCGGTCTCCTGATCCAGGAGGTGGACGGCTGCGATGCCCTCGCCTCCTATGACGTATTGACCCGGGCGGTGGATTACGCCCGGGCGCGGAAGGGCCCCGCGCTGGTGCACGCCAAGGTCATCCGGCCGTACAGTCATTCCCTCTCCGACGACGAAATCCATTACCGTCCCCCCACCGAGCGCGACGCGGATGCCGCACGTGATCCGGTGACCCAGTTCCCCAAGTACCTGCTCGAACAGGGCGTGGCGACCGAAGGGGAGATCGAACGGATCCGCGTTCAGGTGGAGGAGGAGATCCAGATCGCCGCGGATACCGCGCTGGCGTCGCCGCAACCGGCCGCCGCTACCATCTATGACTTCGTCTATTCCCCCGATGTGGACCCGACCTCCGAGCAGTTCGACACCGAGGACGACCCGAGATTCGCCGGCGAGCCCACCACGATGGTGGACCTGCTCAACTCCTGCATGAAAGA
>JBGPVQ010000482.1:0-2068 GCA_041491785.1 Gemmatimonadota bacterium
CGCCGGGCTGGCGGGACTCCTGGCGTTGCTCGAGGCGCCCGAGCTCGAGGCGGCCAAGGCGTTCCTCCAGCTCCATTCCGCCACCCGGGTGATGGTCATCAACACCGAAGGCGCGACCGATCCGGTGGGTTACGCCCGGATCGTCGGGGCGCCTCGCTGAGCCACGTCAACGATTCCCCCCTCACAGGACGGCCGTCATGCCCCTCATGCCTCCGATAAACCTGAAGTCCTGGATCGACGAGCACCGCGCCCTCCTCAAGCCCCCGGTCGGCAACAAGATGATTTGGCAGGACTCGGAATTCATGGTGATGGCCGTCGGCGGCCCCAACCAGCGGAAGGACTTCCACGTCGAGGACGGAGAGGAGTTCTTCTTTCAGGTGGAAGGAGACATCACGCTCCGTATCATCGAGAACGGAAAGCTCCGGGAGATTCCCATCCGGCAGGGTGAAATGTTTCTGCTCCCACCGGGAATTCCCCATTCGCCCCAGCGGCCGCCGAACACCGTGGGGCTGGTCATCGAGCGCCGGCGGGCCGAAGAGGAGCGGGACCATCTGCGCTGGTTCTGCGAAAAGTGCGGCGAGATGCTCTACGACTCCAACTTCCAGCTGGTGGACCTCGGCAAGCAGCTGAAGCCGATCATCGAGCAATTCTATGCCGACGAGAAGCTGCGTACCTGCAAGAAGTGCGGGACGGTCATGGCGGTGCCGCTGGCGGCCGCGCCCCCCAAGTAGTGCTCACGATCGATCTCCACACCCATATCCTGCCGGAGTCGTGGCCGGACCTGGCCTCGCGCTATGGATACGGTGGGTGGGTGTCGCTCCAGCACCACGCGCCTTGCCGGGCACGCATGATGATCGACGGGAAGTCGTTCCGGGAGATCGGCGACAACTGCTGGCTGCCCGCGCGGCGGCTCGAGGAGTGCGACCGGGACGGCGTCCATGTGCAAGTGCTTTCCACCGTGCCGGTAATGTTCAGCTACTGGGCCAAGCCGGGCCACGCGGCGGATCTGTCCCGGTTGCTCAACGATCACCTGGCGCGCATGGTCGCGGCCCATCCGCGGCGCTTCGTGGGGCTGGGCACCGTCCCGCTCCAGGACGCCGATCTCGCGGTGCGGGAGCTCGAGCGGTGCGTGGGCGAGCTCGGGCTGGCGGGAATCCAGATCGGCACCCACGTCGGGGAGCGCAACCTGGACGACCCGGCCCTGTTCCCGGTGTTCGAAGCCGCCGTCCGTCTCAACGCCGCCGTCTTCGTGCATCCCTGGGACATGCTGGCGCCGGAACGGATGCGGAAGTACTGGCTGCCCTGGCTGGTCGGGATGCCGGCTGAGACGGCACTCGCGATCTGCGCGGTGATCTTCGGCGGTGTGCTGGAGCGGCTGCCCGCCCTCCGGATCGGGTTCGCCCACGGCGGAGGGTCGTTTCCCGGAACGTTCGACCGGATCGAGCACGGCTTTCATGCCCGGCCGGATCTCGTCGCGGTGGACAACCCCTACCCGCCAAGCCGATACCTCCGGCGGTTCTTCGTGGACTCGCTGACCCACGACGCCGACGCGCTCCGCCGGTTGCTCCGGTTGCACGGCGCGGAGCGTGTCGCCCTGGGCTCCGACTATCCGTTCCCCCTGGGCGAGAAGCATCCGGGGCGCCTGATCGGGTCGATGGGAGACCTCGACGACGCCACCCGCGCCCGGCTGCTGCACGGCACGGCGCTGGAATTTCTGGGCCGGCGCGCGGACCAGTACGCATGAGCTCCCCCGGGGAGGGCTCCCGCTTCGGCGCGCAGGCCGCCGAAGAGGCCTGGGCCCGGGAGCAGGACGCCACCGATCCGCTCGGACGGTTCCGGGACGAGTTCGAGCACCCGCGCGGCCCCGACGGCGGCCGCCTCGTCTACTTCTGCGGCAACTCCCTGGGCCTCATGCCCAAGTCCGCCCGCAGGATGGTCGAAACGGAGCTCGACGATTGGGCCCGCCTCGCCGTGGATGCCCACTTGGACGGGCAGGTCCCGTGGTACACCTACCACGAGCCGCTCCGCGAGCCGCTGGCGCGCCTGGTTGGAGCGAAACCCCGCGAAG
>JBGPVQ010000483.1:0-2067 GCA_041491785.1 Gemmatimonadota bacterium
ATGCCGCGCACCACGATCATCCGGGTGACCGCGGCCGGCTCCGCGCCGAGGGCCAGGCGGACCCCGATCTCCCGGCGCCGCTGCCGCACCACATAAGACATCAGCCCGAAAATCCCTAGCGCCGCAAGGAACACCGCGGCGCCCGCGAAGGCCACGAGCACCGCGGTCCACCGGCGGGGATCGGCCAGCGAGGCATCGAACCGCTCCGAGAAGGTCGACTCGACCAGCGGCAGCTCGGGATCGAGTGCGCGCAGGGCGTCGCGCAGGGCGCGGAAGGCGGTGACCGGCCCAGCACTGCTCCGCACCACCAGGTTCATGGATCGCGGGTTCGCCTGATTGACCGCCCCGTACACCGCCTCCTCCGCGCCGGCCAGGCCGAGGTTCTTCACGTCGGCCACCACGCCGATGATGGTGGTGCGGGGACAGTCATAGCAGCCCCCCTGGATCAACTGTCTGCCGACGGCCTGCTCCTTGGGAAAGAACCGGTTCGCCCAGGAGCGACTCACCACCACGACCGGATTCACCGTATCGGCCGCGGTGAACACCCGTCCGTCGAGGAGGGGGATGCCCAGCGCGCGGAAATATCCCGAGCTCACGTAGTACCACGGAGAGTTCGGTTCCGATTGTCCGGGGGGCACCGGATGGTCGATCAAGTTGAAGTTGTCGGTGCCTCCCGAATTGTCGGGAGGGATCTCCGAGGCGAGCCCCCCGGCCGCGGCGGCCGGCATTTCGGCGATCCGTTGCTCGGCCAGTCGCCAGAAGCGCTGGAGCTCCGGAGCTCCCGGATATCGCGCCGGTGGGAGCGAAACGCTCACCGCCACGATCCCCGACGGGTCGAACCCTGGATCTACCCGTTGCAGCCTCACGAAACTGTTGAGCAGCAGTCCGGCACCCACCAGGAGCGGCAGTGCCAGCGCGAACTCGGCGACCACCAGGGCACCCCGCACCGCATTGGTGCGGCGTCCCGTGCCGGCGCGCCGCGAGTCAGCCCGGAGCGCCCATGCCCCGCGGCCCGAGAGGGCCGCCAGGGGTGAGAGGCTCACCAGGATCCCGGACAGGACCGCCGCCGAGACCGCGAAGGTCACGGCCCGCCAGTCGAGGGTGGCGTTCTGAATCCGCGGCAGATTCGGCAGCAGCGCGATGGCCAGCTTGAGCCCGAGCGCCGCCAGTGCGAGCCCGGCGGCCCCCGATGCCAGGGTGAGGAGGAGGTTTTCCGTGACCAGCAGCCGGGCAATCCGCCCGCGGCTCGCGCCGAGCATCACCCGCACCCCGACCTCGGTCTCCCGCGCCGAGGCGCGCACCAGAACGAGCGTGGCCACGTTGGTGATTGCGAGCAGGAGCACCAGCACCACCGCCCCCGCGAAGAGGCCTACCTGGCGGTCCGCCTTGCCGATGATCCGGTCCCGGAGCGGGATCGGAGTGAGTTTCGCGAGGCTGTCCCGAAAGTCGGTCCAGAGGGGAAGAATTCGGCGGCTGATCGCCGCCAGGTCACTGGCCGCCCCTTCGACCGTCACCCCCGGCTTCAGCCGCCCGATGCCCCGGAGCCAGAATGGCCCCCGGCGGGTCGGAGCCCGAAGCTTGCTGGCCGTCCAAGCCGTGGCGCGGAAGCCGCCCAGGTCGTCCCGCCCGGCGGGCAGCACCCCGACGACCTCGTGGCTGATCCCGTCGATCGTGAGCGAGCGGCCCAGCGCCCGATCGACTCCGCCCAGGACCCGCTCCGCCAGCGCGTATGACAGGACGATCACTGCGGGCGCCTCGGCCGCTTCATCGCGGAGCTCGATCAGCCGTCCCTTGGCGGCCGGAACTCCGATCGCCTTGAAGAATCCCGCGGACGCCAACGCGATCATCCCCCGCTCCGGGCTGCCGGCGCCGGAGAGCGCAGCCTCGGTGCGTGATACCTCTCCCCATGCCTCGAAGCTGCGCTGCTGCTCCCGAATGCCGGTAACATCGGCGGTCGAGATGGCCCACGTGTTGGTCGGCGAGTTCTTCTCGACGACCATCACCAGCCGATCCGGCTTGTGGTATGGAAGATCCGCCAGCACCACCGAGTACATCACGCTGAAGACC
>JBGPVQ010000484.1:0-2036 GCA_041491785.1 Gemmatimonadota bacterium
CCAGGCGCGCATCGTCCAGGGCCCGCGCGGCGACGGCAAGCCGCTGGTGCTCATGGATTGCGGCGCCTGGATGGGGCAATGCCGTCTGGCACCCGCCGATCCGTGGATCTGGAGCGCCCAGCTGGGCGTCATCGCGGAAGCGGAGCTCCGGATCTATCAGCTCGGGTGGAATGCGGCGTGATGGCCACGATCAGCACCAGCCATCGGAGCCCCACCTAGAAGATGTTCTAGGTGCTCCTCAGCGGGGTTCTTGACGGTGCCGATGGCGGGTGTGATACTCGTACTCGCCATGATCGCTCAACTGCTCTGGGTTCTCGGCGCGGCGGTGCTCCCGGTGGATACCCTTCACCTCGCCGCTCCGGCGCCGCCGCCGCCGATTGCCGCGGGGGCGGTGGATACCAGTACCCGGCGGCTCGACTGGGTGGCCCAGGATGGATCCTCCATCCGGGTGTCGCGCGACGATTGGAGCTCCTCGGCGACCGTCGGTGTGACACCGGCGGAGCTCAGAGCCGCCGTGACCCACCTCAAGCCCCGCGATCATGTCCAGGTCATGGTCCGCACCATCGGCACCGGTCTCGAGCTGATCGACCTCCGGCTGGCATCCCGCCCCACCAGCTCCACCGCCCGATTACTGGCGCTGTTCGGCGCCGCGATCGTGCTGTTCCTGATCCTGCGCCTCGGTCTCGGCGTGCGGTTCCGCGACCTGATCATCGGCGCCGACAACCGGTACAGCAACTCCAAGACCCAGATGGTGTTCTGGTTCCTGGTGCTGGTGGTGACCTACATCGCCGCGCTGGCGCTCCGGGTAGCAGCCGGCGGAACCGGGCTGGCGGGGGGCGTCGATATGCCCCGGAACCTTCTGCTGCTGAGCGGGCTCAGCGCCATCACTTTCGGCGCCGCGAAGGGAATCACCACCAGCCAGCTGCAGGGGGGTGCCCGGAAGAGCACCGCCGGCGCCCCGTCATTCCCCGGGGATCTGGTGCGCGACGATCAGGGCAAGGTCGACGTGGCGGACTGCCAGATGCTGGTGATGACCGCTCTCGCGGTGGTGTCCTATCTGGTGCAGAGCTGGGGGTTCCTCGGCGACATCCCGCTCATCCACGGCAGCCTTCCCAACGTCGATTCCACCATCCTCGCGTCGTTCGGCCTGGGGCAGGGGGCGTATCTGGTGAAGAAGTGGGTCGGCGACTTCGGGGCGGGCGGGGCCAATCCGGGGCCGCCGCCGGCGCCTCCGCCACCAGCGGGTTAGGTACGGGCGCTCAGTGCTGCGGCACCGGTGAATCCAGCACCCCGCTCGCGAACACTTTCCCGGTCCGGAAGCGCTCGGCCAGAATTTCCACGATGCGCTCGGCGGCAAATCCGTCGCCGAAGGGGTTCTCCCCCGAGATCATCTGGCGGTAGGCGACCGGATCGGTGAGCAGGCGGCCGGTTTCCGCCACGATGAGCTCCCGATCGGTGCCGACCAGGGTACCGTAGCCCGCATCGATCACCTCGGGCCGCTCGGTGACGGTTCGAAGGATCAGCACCGGTTTGTGCATCACCGGCGCCTCCTCCTGAATGCCGCCCGAATCGGTCAGCACCATCTCACTTCGCCGCATCACTTCGATCATGTCGGGATAGCCCAGCGGCTCGAGCAGGGTGACTCCGTTGATCGCGTGCAGCTCCTCGTAGACGATTTCCCGCACGTAGGGATTCAGGTGCACCGGGATCACGATCTCGAGCCCCTTGTGGGTCTCCGCCAGCCGGCGGAACGCCGCGCAGACGTTGCGGAGGTTCTGGCCCAGGTTCTCGCGGCGGTGGACCGTGGCGAGAATTACCCGCCGGGAATCCCAGCCGAAGCTGTTGAGCGTGGAGTCCTCGAAGACCCCATCGTGCCGGATGATCCGGATGGCGTCCACCACGGTGTTGCCGGTGACGTACACATTCTCCTCCGGCACCCGCTCGGCCAGGAGATTCGCCCGGGCCCGGGCGGTCGGGGCAAAGTGGATGTCGGTGACGCAGCTCGCCATCCGGCGGTTCACTTCCTCGGGGAAGGG
>JBGPVQ010000485.1:0-2025 GCA_041491785.1 Gemmatimonadota bacterium
GACCGTGTTCGCCGACAACTGGCCCGATCGCGCGCGCCACTGGCTCGCGGTCCAGGACCATCCCGCCGACAAGGCCTCGGTGTCGTGGAGCATCGAGGGACCCGCCGCCTACGGGGTGGTAGCCAACGGCCGGCTCACCGCCGTCGACACTTTGCCGGGCGGCCGGCTGCTCTGGCATTTCGACAATCCCGAGCCGATTCCCACCTACACCATGGTGGTGGGCATGGCGCGGCTCGCGATGACCCGGGTCAGGGACGTCGCCTGCCTGCAGCCCTGCCCACCGGTATCAGTGCTGACCTACCCGGAGGATTCGGCGTTCGCCGTGGAGGGGCCATTCCACCGTGCAGCGGAGATCCTCGACTTTTTCTCCCACCGGATCGCACCGTTTCCCTACGGTGAGCTCCGGCACGTGGAGTCGTCGACCATGTTCGGCGGCATGGAGAACGCCACCGTGATCTTCTACGACGAAAAGGGATATCGCGCCCGCCGGACCAGCGAGGGAGTCGTCGCGCACGAAACGATGCATCAATGGTTCGGCGACGCCGTCACCGAGGCGGACTGGCACCATCTCTGGCTCTCCGAGGGATTCGCGACCTACGGCGGGGCCCTCTGGGCCGAGCACGCCGGCGGCGACTCTGCCCTCCGCGCCACGATGCAGGAGGCCAGAGCGGACGTGCTGCGAGCGCCGGTCACCGAACGGCCGATTCTCGACTCCGCCGTAACGGAGCGGATGCAGCTGCTCAACTCCAACAACTACCAGAAGGGATCCTGGGTCCTCCACACCCTGCGCGGAGTGATGGGTGACGACGCGTTCTTCCGGGGCCTGACCCGGTACTTCCTCACCTATCGGCACCGGAATGCGCTCTCGAGCGATTTCGCGCGCGTCATGGCCGGGGAGGCGGGGCGGGATCTGGAATGGTACTTCCGACAAGCGCTCACCCAGCCGGGATACCCCGTGCTGGACGTGAGGACCGAGCTCGATGGAGGGCATCTCCTGGTGAGCGTGACCCAGGTGCAGAAAAAGGAATGGGGCCTCTATCGGATGCCGAATCTCGAGATTCGTCTCGATGACCGCGTCATCGCCGTGGATGTGAGCGGCCCGGTCACCCGGCTCGCTACGCACTGGGAGAGCGACCGGCCCCCGGCGAGCGTGACGGTGGACCCGAAGGGATGGTGGTTGCTTGACGTGCGGCGTGCGCCGTGAGCGGTCCCCGCTCGAGGGACGGGGGGAGGCGCCGGTTGGCGCTGATTCACCTGTCGTTGTTGACCGGCTGTTCCGTTACGCCGCTCACCAACAAGATCCCCGTGGGCGAGGAGCCTTTCGTCATCGGGGTCGGTGAGGGCCCCGACTCGATGACCGATCTCTACGCCGCCCCGGCGGCCGGGGGCGCCTTCGCCCGGCTCACGTTCAACCGGTTGGTGGAGTCGGCGCCCCGGCTGTCGGGGGGCGGGACGGCGGTCGCGTTCCTCCGACGCGATCGCGACGGGGCCGCCGAGCCGGAGCTGGTGGTCCTGAATCTCTTGAATGGCGTCGAGCGGCGGGTATCGCTTGACGCCGACCTGGGCGCGCCCCGTAGAGTCGGCTGGAGGAGGGAGGATGCCGGGCTCGCGCTGAGCAGTGACTCGGGAACCTTCGGCCTGCCACCCCCTCCGGCCGCGCCGGCGCTGCTCCGGCTCCACGGCGCCGATTCGGCCGCCGCCGACTCGGTCACCGGTGTAGCCCTCGGGGAACCGGTGGCCGCGATGGTGACCGGGTGTGCGGGCGGCGGACTCTGCGTGCGCACGGTCGCCGGAACGACGGCGCCGCTCGATTCGGCGGCACACGGCGCGGTGCGCTGGGGAAACGACTCGGTGGGGTACTTCACCGGCCGCGGATTCGAAGTACGGCCTCTTGCCGGCGGCGTGGCGCGGCGTCCGGTGTGGACCTCGGCGCCGTCACGGCTCCGGGATCTCACCTACCACCGCGGAGCTCAGCTGACCACGGCGACCGGGGTCTCCGGAATCCGGTAGGCGATCGCCTCCCAC